>JBMYYT010000077.1:0-10339 GCA_049609665.1 Flavobacteriales bacterium
AATTTTGTTAAGAGTAGAAAAATTAATTTCAATAAAAGGTGAGGGTGCTTGTCAAGAACAAATTGCTATGGTAAAAGCCTTTTTCTACGAAGCGTCTGATCGAATTAATAAATCTGCGAAAGATGCGTTAAACTCCTTTGCAGAAGGCGATGAACTGAAAATGATGTTGATGGGATTAAAAAGATTCACAAAGCATGAGCCTTTTAATATTAAAGATGCTTATCAACAAATTGCAATAAAAGTGATAGAAAAGAATGAATATTGTTACTAATGCCAGTTAATTTTTAGTTATTTTTAACGAAGAGTTTATTTTAAAACACACTTTTTGGAGGCAGGAATTGAACGTAAATTGTTGGTTGAAAGGCAAAAGCTTAGTGCTTTGCTTGAAATTACTAATGCTGTAAATCGAAACTACAAAGTAGACGAGCTAATGTCTCAGTTTCAGGATGTAATGCATGACTATATTGGCGTAAAAAAATTGGCCTTTATTAACAGTATTAACAAGTGGGAATGTATTCTTCATTATGGTGTTGATGATGCGTGTGAAAATTTCGATTATAATTCATTATTAGAGTTTAAAACTCCAACTTTTGTGAGTGATACATCTTTCGAAAGGCTAAATGAATTTGAATTAATTCTTCCTGTTTATCACAAAGAAAAACCACTTTCCTACCTTCTTGTTGGAGGGATTGGAGAAGGGGAGATGATTAACTTTATTCAAAATCACGTTGGTTTTGTTCAAACTCTTGCGAATGTTGTTTCTGTTGCGATAGAAACTAAAACCTTAGCCAAAGAAGTGTTGAAAAAGAAACTGGAAGAAAAAGATATGGAGTTTGCGGCCGAAATGCAAAAGCTGCTGCTTCCGGACGATTTGCCATCAAATCAACATCTGAACATATCAGCTACTTACATTGCCAAAAATATGGTAAGTGGAGATTATTATGATTTTTTTAGACTAAATGAAAACGAATATGTTTTCTGTATCGCTGATGTTTCTGGAAAAGGTCTCTCGGCAGCCATGCTTATGGCAAATTTTCAGGCTACACTTAAGGCAAATGTTAAATACAATCACGAGAACTTGACCTTGGTCGAGCTTGTTTCTGAATTAAATAAAAGTATTGTAGAAGCTGCGAAAGGAGAAAAGTTTATCACCTTTTTTATCGGATATTATAACGAAAGTAATCGAATTTTAAAGTTTATTAATGCTGGGCATAATTATCCGATTTTGATTCATCAAAATAATTTTAAGCAGTTAAAAACTGGAAGCACGGCTTTAGGAATTTTTGATCCCCTGCCTGAAATACAATCAGTAGAAATAGAAATTAAACCCAATACCATTATTGTTTGTTTCACAGATGGATTAGTAGAGGTTGAGAATTCTGAAGGAGAACAGTTTCAAACAAAAAGATTGGCAGACTCTATCTCTTCCTACAGTTATCTTAATATGAGTGAGTTAAACAAGGCAATTATACGAGATGTTAATAAATTTAAAGGTGAAAACCCCTATCCAGATGATACTGCGATTCTTAGTTTAAGAATCATTTAATTTTTTTGCAATCTCTATATTTTCTTTTTTCTTTTTAATTCTTGTGTTTTTTGCCGTTTCCGTCAAAAATTTATGAGATATTAAAAACTTAACTTGATTCTCCAAGAATTCTTTTTCGGATTGAACAATTCCATGTTCTAAAAATTCTTTCATCAATTTTTGGCTAATATCCTCAAAGTCACTTCTACCTAGATAATCTAAATCGGCATCCCTTATTATTCTTTCCAATAAATTTTTCGGTTTGTAGGCAATCTCAGTCGCTAATATCAATTTTTCAACCTTACTTATCTGTTCTTTGTCAAAGCCATAGTTTGGGAGCATTTCTCGGGCATATCTTGCGCCAATTTCCTCATTGTTATTATAACGTTCAATAAAACCAACATCGTGCAACAATGCAGCAGTTTTGAGGAGTAAAATATCTTCATTAAATATTTTTTCACCAAAACACAAAACTTCAACCGCACTCATAATGTTTAATGCGTGTTTCTCGGTATGATAATAAATTCCTTTTGGGAGTTTATCTTTTAGCAATCCTATTACATCCTGAGTTAATCTAATGTAATCAGGCTTTATGTCTTTCAAGCTCTTAACATATTTCCAAAAAAGTTTGTTGGGAACTGTTCCCTCCTCATCTTCAGAGAATGCAGGTTTTATTCTTTTCACAAAATACATCGGAATTTTTCCTATATTTTTCCCTTCTATTTCTCCTCTTTCTTCACATTCAAAATAAGGATAAATGCATTTATAAGTTGATTCAGAAATATTTACTCTCCCTGATTCTCCATTTTCCTGAAGTCGGCTTGCTACATTCACTGCACTCCCCCATACATCAAACATAGGGCGCTTTGTATCCAATACTCCTGCCGCAATCTCTCCCGTATTAATTCCAACTCTTACTTTCCATTTCGCATCTGAATTTAAGTTCAATTCTTTTACAGATTTTTGCATTTGAAGTCCAGCTATTACTGTATAAATTGGATTTTTTTTATCCTTTTTTGGAACCCCTCCTACAGCAAAATAACTGTCGCCAATTGTTTTTATGAGAATCATTTTATTCTCAGTAATATGAGTGTCAAAAGCCTTGAAATATAAATTAAGAGTATCAACTAACTCCTCTGCTGTAAGGTCTGGTGTAATCTTAGAAAAAGAAACAATATCAGCAAACAGAATTGAGGCCTGTTCATAATACTCGGGTTCTATTTTACCTTTGTTCTTCAATACTTTTGCAATTTTAGTAGGGAATACATCCTTAAGCAAATCCTCGGATTTCTCATTTTCCCGTTCTAAGAGTAACTTTTGTTCTTCAATTTTAGTCTTTTGATTTAATATTGTATTGGTTCTTCGTTCAACAAATTGTCTTATTTTGTTAATTCGACTTTTTCTTGTTATTAACAGATAAATTACTGCTAATAAAAGAATTGCTGAAAAAACTTGCCAAACAATTAGGGTCTCAATAATCGAAACTAATAAAGTAATATCAAAACCGAAATTTGCACTGCAAATAATAAAAAGTTGGTTTAGCATAAAATAGTATACGGTTCAAAACTAATTTGAGTTGTTCGAAATCGAATTAGTTTTTATCTCCTTCCGAGGACTCGCTCATTTTTTTGCCTATAACAGTTCCTTCTATTATTTGCTGTTGAAAGTCTTTCATTCCGCCAGGTGAATGAGGAACTAAGATGGTATTATTTCCTTCTTTTGTTCCAATGCTGTTTAACGTATCAAAATATTGGGTAAGTAATACAAACTGCATTACCTCTGTTGAATTGATTTCATCTAATGAATCTTTAAAATCTTCGATAGATTCTTTGAATCCTTTTACAATTGCAATTCTCTGAGCTGCAACACCTTCACCCTGTAACCTTTTACTTTCTGCATCTGCTTCAGCCTCTTTTACAATTGTGATTTTACTTGCTTCAGCCTCTTGCATTATCGCTTCTTTATCTCTTTTTGCAGCATTAATTCGGTTCATTGATTCTTTTACATTCTTGTCTGGATCAATATCAGTAATTAATGTTTTAATGATTTCAAACCCATAATCGTCCATTGATGTGGACAGGCTATCGTTTACGGCAACAGCTATGTCGTCCTTTCTTGAAAAGACATCATCCAAGTCTAATTTTGGAACTTCGGCTCTAATCACATCAAAAATAAAAGAAGAAATTTGCCTGGCTGAATCATCTAAGCTATAAAAAGATTCTTTGGTTTTACTTCTTATCACCTTGTACTGAACTGAGGCTTGCATGTTTACAAATACATTGTCTCTTGTCTTTGTTTCAACATGAACATCCAACTGCAATACTCTTAAGTTTACCGTTCCCGCTACTGAATCAAAAAATGGAATCTTAAAACTTAATCCTGAAAAAGCAATTCTATTGAATTTACCAAGTCTTTGAATAACCTTCGCAGATTTCTCTGGTACAATTACAATTGACATTACGATTAGCACTACAGCTAATACAATAAGTACGATGGTTGCAGGATTTGGTCCTGCTGCTAATAAATACATAATTTTTTATTTTATTTTTTTGAATCTTTTTTTTCTTCTGTGACAACCTCTGCATTCCCATCTTCCACGTCTTTTCCTTTGAGGTACTCCGGCAGCTGCATTCCTGCCATATCAAACATATCTTGAAGTGGTGGAACTGATTTATAAAGTCCTGATAAAAATCCTGCTGTGGATGATTTTCCATCTTCTCCTTTGCTTCCTCCATCCCAAACTGTTACTTTATCAATTTTGATGTTTTTAATCGCTTCAGCTTGAGTTTTTACTAATTCTGGTAATTTATCAGCTACTAATAATAACACTGCGTCTTTGGAGTTATTTCCAGCGGCTTTCACAATTCTATCCAATCCTTCTGCTTGCTTAGTTAATATTTCATATAAACCTTGTGCTTCTGCCTGTTTCTTGAATAATATACTGTCGGCCTCTCCTTTTGCAATTCTTCTTATTTGTTCTGCTTCAGCTTCAGCATCAATTTCGATTTTTTGCTTTTGAATTTGCGCAGGAACAACTACATCAGCATGTTGCTCAGCTTGTTTTCTTAATGCTCTTGCTTCCTCCGCTTCTCTCTCTGCTGCGTAAGATTCCTCTAAGGCTTTCGCCATTTGTACTTTTTCAGCAGCGTTTGCTATTCTCTCAGCTTCAGCTTCCTTTGATCTCCTTGCCGCATCTGAATTTGCTACTGCAATTTTTGCTGTGTTTTCCCCTTCAACTGCTTTTGCATTTGCCGCAGCTACTTGAATTCTTTGGTCTTGAACCGCATTTGCTTCTCCAATGGATCCATCTCTATTTTTTTGAGATACAGAAATTCTTGCATCGTTAATCGCTTTTGCTGCAGCTTCTTTTCCAAGAGCTTCAATATATCCCGACTCATCGTGAATATCCGTAATGTTTACGTTTATTAATTTAAGACCTACTTTTTGTAATTCAACTTCAATATTATGAGTGATATGAGTTAAAAACTTATCTCTATCTGTGTTAATTTCCTCAATATCCATTGAGGCTACAACCATTCTCAATTGACCAAAAATAATCTCTTGAGCTAAGTCACGAATCGCATCTCCAGAAAGTCCCAATAAACGTTCAGCCGCATTTTGCATAACCGTTGGTTCCGTTGAAATACCAATTGTAAATCTTGAAGGAACATTAACCCTAATGTTTTGTTTAGAAAGCGCATTGGTCAACATCACTTCCATCGAAATTGGTGTTAAATCCAAAAATTCATAATCTTGAATTACTGGCCAGATAAATGCTCCACCTCCATGAATACATTTTGCTGAACCTCCACCAGTTCTACCATAAACAACTAAAATTCTATCCGAAGGACATCTCTTATATCTTTTGGTAATTGCATAAATTAAAACTACCAGAATCAACACTAATGCTGCTGGAATTGCAAAAATTGGGACGCCACTTGAGGCTAAAAATATTGTATTCATAGTTTTTATTTAAATTTTATTCTTCTATTAAGTTAGTTCCTGAGCCTTTATTGATTAATCTTTCTACCAATAAAATTTCACCACTCACTACTTCTGTTACTTTTATAACTTCACCTTGTTTTAGGTCAGTTGTCTCATCCGACAATGCACTTAACTCTCTCTTGGATCCTTGAACGTCTATAGATATTTTTCCAATCCTGGAGCGATTTGCGCCTATTGAAAGATACACCTCTCCAACATTACCAATAGCATTGCTGATTTTTAAAGTTCCACTCTCTGCTAATTTGCTAATCCATAAAAACAGAAATCCCATCAACACCATCATAGCGGCTCCAGCCAAAACGGCTATTAGAGTAGAAACTCCATTTGACATTCCATTGTCTAAACAAACGATTCCTGTCCATCCAAAGATGGTAAAAAACGCCATTGTGTTTTTGAATGTAAAAAACTGAACACCCAATCCCGTGTCTGTTTCAACTTCCAAATCGGTATCCATTTCCATATCAGAATCAAGCCCAATAAAACTTAGTGCAAATAGAACGATAAAGATTAAACTCCCAATTAAGGCAGTTACCCAAAATATCATTTCAAGTGTGGTCATATCTGAAAAAAAATCTCCCATTATAGTTGAGTATTGAGTGTGTTACAATTAAAAATATAAATTAATCTCCAATTTATAAGGTATATCTACATAAACGGCAATTAAACCCTGTCAAATGGTTGAAAAAAGAATTGTAAAACAATCGTTAAACTGAATTATACGTTGTTGTTAATAGTTATTTGAGGTGTTTTAATGTTTTTTAAATCTCGATCAAAATGGTACAATCCACTTTTGTCTTCGCCTATCAGATTTAATTGGTCCAATATTGTTCTTACTACAGCCTCTTCTTCTATTTGCTCTGATACATACCATTGCATGAAATTCATGGTAGGGAAATCTTTTTCTTCATGACAAATTCCCACTACTTCATTCACTTTTGCAGACACGCTTAATTCATGCTCTAAAAAATCTTCAAAAACTTGTCTTAAAGATTTGAATTCGTTCTGTGGCATTTCAATTTGAGGAATAACTGCTTTTCCTCCTCTTTCGTTAATAAATTTTACAAGTCTCAACATGTGCATTCTCTCTTCATCCGACTGCTCATAAAAAAACTCAGAAGTTCCTCCTAAGCCATTTACCTCAGCCCATGAAGCAACTGCCAAATAATAATGAGACGAATATGCCTCGACCACTAATTGAGAATTTAGTGCTTCTTCTACTCTTTTGTTTAGCATAATTTAATTGTAGTTTTGTTTAAAATTGATTGATACATAAAAATACATATTTTTTAAACAATTGCCACAGGAACAAACTTTAATCTTGAATCTATGCTTAATAAAATTGAACATATTGGAATTGCAGTAAAAGACATTGAAAAATCAAATGACTTATTTTCTGCTTTATTTGACAAAAAACCCTACAAGCAAGAAGAGGTAAAATCAGAAAATGTGATTACTTCTTTTTTTCAAACTGGAGAATCTAAAATAGAATTACTTCAAGCTACTGATGAAAGTAGTGCCATTGCAAAATTTATTGAGAAAAAAGGAGAAGGAGTTCATCACATCGCATTTGATGTAACAGATATTCACAAAGAATTGAAACGGCTTGAAAAAGAGGGGTTTAAAATTATTACGAAAGAACCAAAAAAAGGGGCTGATAATAAACTAATTGCTTTTTTGCATCCGAAATCTACTAATGGAGTTTTGATTGAGCTTTGTCAGGAGATTGAGGAATGATTAAATAACAGCATAGAATTTTACATCTGTTTTTCCATTCTCCAGTTCTGTAATTTTTAACTCTAAGCAACCTTTTTTGTAATTCATGTCTTTATAAAAATACTCGTTGTCTAATTTATCGTTCCACGTAAACCAACATTGAGCCTCAGTTGAACTATAGATTTTAATGTCGCTCTTTTCAAGATATTTCTTTATTTGAATGAGTAGCTCTTGATGGTTTTCGTTTGAAATATATTCCACTGACCAGGCTGCGCCAATATTCGGGTTATCTCCTCCAATATCATTATATTCTGCCCTTTCTATTGGTTCGATTATTGGAAAATTATTAATGATTTTGTTATCCATTCTCGTAAACCACATCCAACTTCCTTTTTTTACATCATAATGAGTATCAAATGACAGTCCTAAACCATACCAAAAGAAAACAACAAAAAATATAGGGAATAAAACAAAGCCAATATTGGTAATTTGAATTAATCTTTTGAAGAACTTATATTCCTTATCAAAATTACGTTTGATGTTAAAATCAGCATAGATTCTTAAAGCAATAAATACTAAGAGATAGGTGCTTATTAAAAAATAGATCATTCTAAACCATATAATAAACCACTGCAGAAATCACAGTGGAAAGAATAGAACATTTAAAAATGTTAATTTTCCTATTTGAGATTTTTTCAAAAATAAATTGTAAAAACATGTAAAACAAGAGCCACAAAAAGTGACAGACTAATACCCCACAAAAAAAATAAGCTAAATAATTAATCATAATTAGTGTTTTATTGCACCACAACCTTCTTCACCACAGAATTTTCGCCACTATAAATCTTAACTAACAACATCCCTTTTGGTAGATTATCCAACACAATTTGTTTTCCAGAAGCTGTGTTTTGAGTATGAGAAACTACAAGACTACCTTGAATTGAATACACCTCAATTTTATCCATCTTGTGCTCATTGTTGATAGTAACCGAGTTGGTGTTAGTTGGGTTTGGAAACAAAGAAACATTTGCTACTTTATTTTCAGAAACTGCACTTGGAAGCGTGCTTGTCCAAATTTGAGTTACCCATTCTGGATGGTCAATAAATGGGTTCCTGTTACCTTGGAAAGTATAAGCTCCATTATTTCTTACAATTTCTCTTTGGTTTACGGTGTCTTCTAAGTGCCACTTAACCAACAAATTGACAAACCATTGGTCGTAAACCTGAGTAGAAGTTCCATTCAAAGGCGCCCAACTCCAAGAGGAGATTTGAGATTCGTAACGCGTGGCAAAATACAACATACACCGTGCAATATCTCCTTTAAATTCATCAATGGGTTCAAAAACCAAATTGGAATAGCCTGGAAATGAACAAGGTCCTTTTTTTGATCCGTTCTGTGAGGTCCAAGTGGTTGAAGTTACCTCTCCAAAAGGCAAATTACTTCGCTGACCGTTAACATAACCATCAGATGGTACTACGTGATGAATATCCGTTTTCATTGGGCTTGCGCTACTAAAAACACTTTGAGGCATCAAGTGTTCTCTGTTGTGACAACTGTTTTCTCCAGTATAATTTCCACATCTTCTTGAACCGTGATTGTAAAAGTAGGGATCTGCTCCTGAAGGATTTTCTGAATACATATCCAATACGGTGTTGTCATTGTCGTAAAAAGCATCATTATCAGTAGTTTGATAACCGTTGTAGAGACTTCCGTAACTCTTGGTTATATGTCCTGAAGTGATTATAGTTTTTAAAGCTGTTTTTAAAACGTATCCCGTTTTTCCAATAGTACTGTCATAATATCCTGGTGGTATTTGAGAAAATCCCTGACCACATATTACTATAAAGATTAAATAAAATAAGTGTTTCATAATGTTAGTCTATGTAGCTTAACTTAAGCATATTCGTTTTTCCACTTTCTTCCAAAGGAATACTTGCGGTATTAATAATTAAATCTCCTTCTTTCACAAAACCTTCCTTTTTCAAAATATAATGAATGTCGGCAATTGTATGATCTGTGCTTACCATTTTGTCGTAGTAGAAAGTTTGAACTCCCCAAACTAAACTCAATTTGGTGAGCAATTCCCTGTTTCCAGAGAACACAAAGATATCAGCTTTTGGTCTTTTACTAGAAATTTTAAATGCTGTATATCCCGTAAAGGTCATAGTGACTATGGCTTTTGCATTAGTTTTATCCGCCAAATTACTGGCATTAAAACAAATTGAATCCGTAATAAATCTTTCTTGATTTTTCTCTGGGTTTTCATCTCCATCTTCGCTGTTGTCCTCGTTGTACTTGAAATCTCCCATTTCTCTTAGGATTTTCACTATTGCATCAATCACATAAGTCGGGAACTTTCCTACCGAGGTTTCTCCACTTAACATCACAGCATCGGCTCCGTCAAGCACTGCGTTTGCAACATCATTTACTTCGGCTCTTGTGGGGGTAGAAGACTCTATCATACTCTCCATCATTTGCGTGGCAATTACAACTGGTTTTGAGTATTTAATACATTTATTCACAATCATTTTCTGAACAAGTGGCACTTTTTCCATCGGAATTTCAACTCCCAAATCTCCACGAGCCACCATTATTGCATCTGCTTCTTTGATTATCTCATCAATGTTTTCGACAGCTTCGGGTTTTTCAATTTTTGCAATCACCCTTGCCTTCTTGTTTTTTGAAGAAATTATTCCCTTTAGTTCAATAATGTCTCTGGCTGATCGCACAAAAGACAAACCAATCCAGTCAATATTATGTTCTAAAGCAAAATCCAAATCTTTTAAATCCTTCTCTGTTAAAGAGGGTAATGAAATAACTGTGTTCGGTAAATTTACGCCTTTATTGGATTTAAGAATCCCGCCTTGAGTTACTTTGGCCCTTACCGTATCTTTTTTATTTGTTTCTAAAATTTCTAATTCAAGTTTTCCATCATCTAACCTAATGAATTCCCCTTTTTGAACGTCCTTTGCAAAGTTTTCGTAATTCATGTAAACCTTCTCAGCATTCCCTATACACTCTTGGTCAGTGAAAATAATTTCATTCCCCACAACCAGCATAGTGTTGTCTTCCATTTTCCCAACTCTTAATTTCGG
>JBMYYT010000078.1:0-10313 GCA_049609665.1 Flavobacteriales bacterium
TTCCTTTGTTACTTTTTGGAATTCCGTTATCAATTTTGTTCCAAGTTTCTCCACCATCGGTACTTTTATAAATAGAAGTTCCTGGACCTCCACCCATGTAAACAGCTACATTTCTGTGTCTTTGCCATGTGGCACAGTATAAAATATCAGGGTTGGTTGGATCAATTACAACATCCGTTGCTCCTGTCCATTCATTTATCTTTAATGTGTTTTTCCAAGTTTTTCCACCATCCACGGTTTTATACATTCCTCTTTCTCCTCCTTTACTCCATAATGGTCCTTGAGAAGCGACCCACACAATATCAGGATTGGTTGGATGCACAATTATTTTAGAAATGTGCTCTGATTTTTTTAATCCTTTTTCTTGCCAAGTTTTTCCACCATCACTACTGTGGTATAAACCATGACCTATTCCTACGTGTCTTCCTCCCACATTCTCACCTGTTCCTAACCAGATCGAAGCATTGTTTTGTGGATCAAGAGCTAAACAGCCTGTAGAGTAAAAAGATTGATTTTCTGTTAAAGGCTTCCAAGTAGTTCCTGCATTGGTAGTTTTCCAAACTCCACCCGAACCTACTGCAACATACCATACGTTTTCGTTTTTTGGATCAATGGCAATATCAGCAATCCTACCAGACATAAAAGCCGGTCCAATGCTTCTGAATTTGAAACCAGATAATGCAGATTTTATAGTGGGTTTACCTTGGGACAATAGTCCATTACTGGACAATAGAATTAATAGGGAAATAGAAATTAATTTTAGAAACTTCATAGATTTTTTGTTTGGGATTTTGGTTTAGCTAAAATAGGAAAGTTTTATTGCATTGTCATTTTACATGGCGTATGATTTTGCAGTTATTTTTTTATTATTTGTCATCTTCGCGGAAGTGGGAATCTCATTCATTGGATTATATTCTCGCTTTAAGATTCCCTTTTTCAAGGGAATGACAAATGAATAGATACCGAATTTTAATTTTTTTTTATCCTTCATTGTCATCCTCGCGGAAGCGGGGATCTTATTCATTGGATTAAATGCTCATTTTAAGATTCCCTATCGGGGACGGGAATGGCAAATTTATATTAGGTTTTTTAATTTTCATTTTAAGAAGTTTATACTTATTTTGGTTCTATGAAAAACGTATTTCAATTTTCTCTAACTAAAATTTTAATTTCTATTGCAACAGGACTATTATTGTTAGTTGTAATCCAGAATTGTAAAAAGAACTCAGAAGAAACAGAATGCAATACTCCCTCAGAACCATTCAATCATCAAGTAACCTTTAACTACGAATATGATATTTCGGGGATGAATGATACACTAAAAGATAACGTGTTGACTGCAGATATTGTATTGTTTCATTCGGATCAATTGGCAATGACTTGGAATACGCTTAAAGCAGAGTTTCTAAGAGCTGATAACGCTTTTAGAACGGTAGGTGTTCAGCTGAATTTGAAAAAAGCAGTAAATGTTACTTTTCCGGATGAGTGGAATAATCAATTGGCGTACAATCTTCTTGCTGTTCCTGATTCTGGGATAAACCCTGCTTTTTATGATATGTATAATACGACAAAACCAACTCCTACAGATACCATTAAAATGGCTATTGAAGATTTTATTATTGACGAAAAAAACAAATCGAGAACCATTTTTGTTCTTCCTTTAAAAGGAGTAAGCATCATTTTTGCACAGAAAAACACCGATGGAACTTGGAAAATTTCTAATCCTGTTGCAACAGGTGCATTGTCTTTTCCATCGTATATTCTTCATGATAGAATCCAAAAGGATTATAGAGGTGTAATTACCATGGAGCAATCCAGTGGAGTTACCTTGGCTCATGAATTGGGACATAAATTGATTAATGTTTCTCATGAAGGATTGGGAATTAGTCCAGCTTTTAGTGGGAGTTCTATACCTGGGTTAATGGGGTATGGAGGTTCTACAACTATTTACGGAAGACAATCGGGTAGATGGCACCAGGAGCGATTGTTGTTAAGCCCTTTTTTGTATAAAATGAATAGAGGAGCTAAGACTTACAATCCTGATTATAATAGAAATGGGTCTTATAATGATGGGATTTATGGAACGTTTGTGATGCCTTAACGAATGAATCAAAATTTCAAAAACTACCTACTAAAAGTAACCCAAGCTACAGATTGCCAAGAAACTGAAATTATTCAGTCACTGTGGAGTGGATATGGGAAAATCTCTCGGATTCAATTGATTAATAGTTCGTTTAAATCTATTGTAGTTAAATGCATTGAGTTGGAAAAGATTCCTGAACATC
The DNA here is from genome assembly GCA_049609665.1 of Flavobacteriales bacterium. Classification (GTDB taxonomy): domain Bacteria; phylum Bacteroidota; class Bacteroidia; order Flavobacteriales_D; family CAJJDF01; genus CAJJDF01. The sequence goes on from JBMYYT010000078.1 coordinate 2,286, forward strand.
CACAAGGATGGAATACAGATATTTCGCATCAACGAAAAGTGAAATCTTACCAAGTGGAAACTAATTGGTATCGAAATTGGAGTCAATTATGTACAGATGATTGTAAGATTCCCCAATTTATTGGTTCGTTTAAAGAAGGAAAAAACCAATGGATTGTGATGGAAGATTTGGATGCAGAATTTCCTTTAAGAAAATATCAACTCACACTTAATGAGGTTAAAACTTGTTTGACTTGGTTGGCAAATTTTCATGGACGATTTATGCAAAAGAAACCAAAAGGTTTATGGGAAGTGGGAACTTATTGGCATTTAGCTACTCGCCCAGATGAATTTGAGAAAATCGCAAATCAAAAATTAAAAAGTAAAGCATGCAGGATTGATGAGATTTTGAACTCTTGCGAGTATCAAACGATCGTTCATGGAGATGCTAAATTGGCGAATTTTTGTTTTTCAAAAGAGGGGACAAAAGTTGCTGCGGTTGATTTTCAATACGTGGGTGGTGGTTGTGGAATGAAAGATGTTGCCTATTTTTTAGGAAGCTGCCTCTCTGATTCGGAATGTGAGGAATATGAAAAAGAGTTACTTGATTTTTATTTTATTGCTCTAAATAAAGCCTCAATTAATGCAATAGACTTTGCGAAGTTGGAGGAGGAGTGGAGGGGTCTATATCCATTTGCAGTTGCTGATTTTACTCGATTCATGTTAGGTTGGATGCCTTCTCACCAGAAAGTGAATGGGTATAGTTTGAATAAAGTAAAAGAAGTGTTGAAGAGTCTCTAATTATTAATTGTTTCAATTAAATGAAATCCTAAATTCCATAGGTGTTTGTTTTGTTTTGGACTTAAATAATTTACTAAATGATTGCGAGTGCTCAAAGCCCAATTCGAAAGCTATTTCGCTTACAGTTAAATGAGTAGTTGATAGTTTGATTTTGGCTTTTTCTATAAGTTTATTGTGTATATGTTGTTGTGTAGTTTGCCCTGTCAAACTCTTTAGCATACTGCTTAAATAGGCGGGGGTTAAATTCAAATTTACAGCAATATCTTGAACGGATGGTAAACCTTTTTCTGATACACTTTGATCGAAATAATTTTCTAATAAACTTTCTATGCTATCCAATAACTGGTGATTAGATACTTTTCGAGTCAGAAATTGCCTCTGATAAAATCGTTCAGAATAATTGAGTAATAATTCTAATTGAGTAATAATTATTTGCTGACTAAATTCATCAAGATTAGCCCGATATTCTTTTTTTATGTTTTGAAGTATTTCTGTTATGATGTTTTCTTCTTTCTCAGAAAGAAATAGCGCTTCACTAACTGAATAATTAAGGAATTGATACTTTTTAATATTCGTTGCCAACGAGGTCCCAAAGAAAAAATCTGGATGAACAGCTAAAATTAATCCTGTTGGATCACTATCTATATCTTCTTCAAGATGCTGAACTGTAATCACCTGCTCTGGAGAGAAAAAAGTCATAAGCCCTTCATCAAAATCATAGGACTGTTGACCATACCGATATTTACCAGCTACATTACGTTTAATAGAAATAGTATAAAAATGTTGTGCCCATCTCAATTCATTGCTTTCCGAAGTAGGATTTATTTTACTGTAATCTATCAAGCTAATTAAAGGATGCTCTGGTGGAGAAATATTATTAAATTTATGAAGGTCGCTAATGGATTTTAGCCTTGTAAGTTTTGAAATAGACATATTATATAAGATTCGATTTTACATTTGAATATCATAAATTTCAGGAAATTGTTTTGGAATTTCTTCCAATGATTCGCCTAAATTTTGTCTTAAATCAATTTCAATCCCTCTTGCAATTGTGGATATGGGAACGTCATTGGCAGATCCCTCAAAAGGATTTTCTCCAGTTCTTCCTATTTTTTCCATGGTATGAAAAACCCAAGCAACCGCAACATAAAATGGGATAGAAAGCCAAATAAACAATGAACCTGTTATTGAATGGATTTTCCCAATTTCAGTTCCTATTTCTGCAAATTGTGGAACGATTGCTAAAGGAAGTGACAAGATAAATATCCACATAAAATAATGATTTAAAGTGGCAAATTGTCTCGGATAGGGAAAGTTTTTAATCCGTTCGGACTTTCCTTGTAAGGTAAAAAGCTCTTTTGTTACACCCTCTAATTCTAAAAAAGAAAATTCCCAAATAATTCCCTGTTCTTTGAGTTTTTTTAAATGATGTGACTGTAAATAAAGAAGAGCAGTTTGCTTATTGTTTTTACTCATGATGTATTTCATATCTTCATCAGATAGGTATGGATTTAAATCATCTTCCAACTTGGATAAGTATTCAGGAGGTTTAATCATTTCACTCCATTTCTTGTTAGCTTTTTCCATCATAACGGTTTCCCATGGTTTTGATTCCCTCATGGCATGTCGCAATGCGGTCATCCAAGCTATATGTCTGTAAGTAAGTGTTTTTATTTCTTTGTTCAAAGTTTCTATGGAAACCTTTTTATTAGCATAATCATTTGTAACCATCGTTTGGACAAACATTCCAAAAGTTCTGGAAGTGTTTACAATTCCACCCCAAATTTTGCGGGCTTCCCAAATTCTTCCATAGGCAGAATTGTTTTGAAAACCGATAACAAAAGCTACTGCGGTTCCTATTAATGCCAATGGTGTCCAGGGAATTCTCAGCCATTCCAAGTCAAAGAAGTAATAGAGTGCAACCAATATTGTAATAATTGCAATAAACAAATAGGTCTCAAAACGAGTCCACATTGCCATGTCTTTTATTTTATAAACTTTTTTAGTGTACATAGTTCTTTGTGTTTTTTTACAATTCTTTTTTGATATTATTCTTTCTTAGAAAGGGAAATTAGCACCAGTAGTTTCCTTTGCCCAATCCCATAATTTAGCATTTAGCTTTTCGTCTAAAGCTGCTGCATATATTTTAGCAATAGCAGGATTTCCCTTTTGTTCATTAGGTCCATCTGGGCCCCAGTATTGTCCTCCTTTAGCTTCTTCATATAGACAAGCCGCCAAGGTTGGTTGAGCTCCTTGCTTGGCAGTCATCATGTCAAGTGAGGCAAGCACATCCTTGTCCATGTTTACCTGTAAATCCGTTTTGCTGAACCCTGGATGTGCAGCTAATGATTGGACTTGATTTCCGTTTTTTCTTAATCTCTTTTCAAATTCAATGGCAAAAATAATATCTGCTAATTTACTTTGACCGTATTCTCTCCAATTGTTATACTCTTTTTCTAATCTGAAATTTTCAAAATCAATGGTTGAGCCCTTGTGTGCAATGCTGCTTAAAGTCACCACTCTTGATCCTTCAGTCGATTCTAATAGATTGAAAAGTTCACCAGTAAGTGTAAAATGACCAATGAAATTTATTCCAAATTGAATTTCAAAGCCATCTTCTGTTTTTGCCGCTGGAGGAATCATAACTCCTGCATTATTAATTAGTAAATCTAATTTCGATTCTTTTTCTATTACTTGATTCGCAAATTCTTTCACAGAATTTAGACTTACTAAATCTAAATGGCCATAGATTAATTCGCCCGTTCCACCCTGAGTTTTCATTCTCTCAATGGCATTTTTTGCTTTTTCTTCGTTACGACAAGCCACATATACTTTTGCTCCCTTTTGGTATAAATCCAATGCAGTTTCAAATCCAATACCTGTGTTAGAACCTGTTACTATTGCTGTTTTTCCTAATAAATTCATTTTTTAATTTTTGGTTATTTAACGATACAAATATCATCGTTTTATATACAACATTTGTATCCATTTCCTTGAAGGTTGTAGCCAAAATAGTTTTTTATTCTATTATTATTTCTTTATTTCAATTCAATCTTAAATGTTTCGTTAATAGTTCTGTCCAAAAAGAGATCTTTTTTTATATCTTCTCCTATTCCAGAGTCCACTTTTCGAACCAATGTGGTTTCAACTTCCGCTTTTACATAAATATGTTCTTTGGGATCAAAATAATAAGTTCCATTGCCTGTCATGTAATGAGTTACTTCTCCTTCAAATTCTAACTCATCCGAATCTTTTACTTCAATATTCCCGGTTAGTACAATACATTTTCTATTTTGAATGGTTTCATAACCTTTGAAAGTTAACGTGTTAAAGCCACGAACATATTTGTTGTTTTCCATTCCTTCCGGAAGCTTCATGCTTAATTCGTAACTTTCACCTTCTTTTATTTCTTCAAGTGGTAGTGGTAGATAAGCATCCCAAATAGCATCTAATCTTGTATTGTTAAATTGGCTGTACTGTTTCAGTTCACCCACAATATTAGTCCCTATGGATTGCGGTTTAGCAGGTGACCATTCTCCTTTATCAGTGAAATCGTAAATGGTTTTTGTGAGATTAACAGTTGATAAGGTACCCGTTCTTTTCCCTTGGCTTGTAATTACCATATCACCTACAATTTCAGTTTTAATGGTATGGGGTGCAGAATCTCTAACGTAGGTTTCTGTATCAATGCTGGTCATTTCATAAGAATAGGAAATGTATTTTGGTTCAGAAAAATTCCACAGAAAATTATAATCAAATACAGTTTTCTTAGAACTTTTTTTTGGTTCTACATTACAAGAAGTCAATAGCATGAAAGAAAAAAGTATTAGAGCTGAAAAATATTTTGACATGTTTTTTTCTTCAAGATAGGGATTTCATAGAAACTAAGAATTGTAATTGTTTTTATTTTCTAATGAGGGATTTGAATACATATTAAAGTTAATTGGAATTCAATATTTAAATTACGGTAATTACCGTATTGATAGAAAAAAGCGACCTAAATAAATTTGTAATTATAAATTTTAAATCTAACATATCATGAAAACACTATTTACTTTATTAATTACAGTTTTATTTTTATCCAATTCGTATACTCAGGTATCTTGGTCTTATAGAGGAGATTATAGAGAGATTCACGGAATTTATGATTCCAATCATTTTGCGGTTTATAACAATGCAAGGCAAAATGTATTCACTCAAGACGGAGGCACAACTTGGCAAAACAGTGGGTTTACAGTTTCTTCAAAGATGTACTATCGAACTACAAATAATATCTTTATAATGGCAAGAAATGGGAACAACTTTGATTGTAAAGAAAGTACCGATGGAGGCTTAACTTATACGCTTAAAGGTCAGTTACTACCCTCTGGGTTTTCTCCTAATGCAGTATTTGAATTATTCTTTTTTGATCAAAATAATGGTTTAGCGGTTTCTCGTTCAGTGGTCAATGGAAATGTATTGGACGTAATGCATAGAACATCCAATGGAGGAACATCATGGAGTTATGCCACTTCGGATTCTTCTCTTTTTGATAATTATGAAGATGTCCTATTCTATAAATCTGGAGTTGTTAGAGTTTATGGAAATGGTTCAATCCACGAATCTAAAGACATGGGAAATACCTGGAAAAATATTGGTTCTAACCCGTTGTATTCATCTGGGCATTTTGGAGGTAATGGATTAGAGAAATCTTTTGGAGCAGGATGGGCAGGAAGTTCAAATCCTTGTGTTGTAAAATCAACTGATAGCGCAAGAACTTTTAATTCATGGAATGGAATTCCTGATACAGCTAACGGAGGTGTGATTTTGTGTTCAAGTGCTCTTCATCCAGTTAATTTATTATATAACACAAATGGAGAAATGATGGTGCACGGAATACGTTGGTTAGGCAGTAGAACCAATATTACGATTTACAGCAAAGATGACGGAGTTACATGGCAAGAAGCGACTTATGGAACTGGTTATGAAACCGAAACATTAAGGTTGGCTGACGATGGAAAAACATTTGTTAACCATACTTACAATGCTAAATTTTGGACACTTGGTGGTGGCTCATCTTCAACAACAAATTTGCAAGACTTGAAGAAAGAACAGATAAAGGTGTACCCGAATCCAACTACAGATAGGATAACCGTGTTTAACCAAAATTCAATTTATAATACACTTGAAATCTATGATTTATCAGGAAAACAATTGGTGGTGAAACAATTAAGCTTTGAAAAAGAAACTTTTGATTTAACAAGCTTAAATAAAGGAGTTTATATTATGAGATTGTCAAATTCAGATGATAAATTAGACTCTACTTATCTTTCAAAAATTATCAAACAATAAACCAATATCATTATGAAGTTTCCTGCTAAACCACTACTTAAAAGCCTGATTGTTATTGTTTTTTTAACTCTCGTAGTTGAAAGTTTTTCACAACAAAAATTAGCTTCTCTGGACAACTATATATCCATTTCGCGCAAGGAATTAGTGAAAAAATATAAAAAATTAGGTATTAAACTTAAGCGCAATAAAAAGCTCTATTTTTATAAAGACGAAATAAACCAACTGTATTTTTATTACACAAAAGAATCGAATCTTATCCATGCAGTTTTATCGAAAAAAGAAGGGTTAGAATTTGAGGAAGGAGTTAAGATTCCAGATTATATTCACAATAACAGTTTTTATCTAAATAATTACAATTGCAAAGTTTATAATGTAAAAAAGTGGTTGATTGAGTTGAAATCAAGGCCAACCTTGAGGTTATATAAATGTACGTTTGGATATCGATTAGTTGATATTAACTTAACTCCGAAATCATACGAGTATCACAAGGAATCATTAATTTCACAAGAAGATTTAAAAAAATACAGAACAAATATTGGTGATTGGAAGGACTTTGAATATTCCAAGTTTATACCAAAAATAAGTACGAAAAATCTGGACTGTTTGAATAAAAATTGTGCGGATTCTGGTGAAAAAATAGTGATAGGCACATTAAAAAACACCTCTGATTCTATAGAAATTGGATTTCAAGGTATGTTCAAAGATAGTTTTGCAACAGGTGAATGTCAGCTTAAAATGATTACTAAAGATAGTATGGTAATTGTGTTTAAATCAAATTTTATTCTTGGTGAAGCTACTGGGGACTTTGAAATGGACATCTATAAGAAAGGTAAAATAAGAATTTGGAATTATGTGGGTAAAATTCATAAAGGAGTATTTGGAAAGTTAAAATTCAAAAATTTTCAATTTAGAGTATATGGAGAGTGGAGACCTTTCGGCTTTTCAGAGAAATTAAGATTGGTCGGGTACGATAATAAAGGTCATCTTTACCCAGGGACATTTGAAATTTGGGGAGTAAATAAAACATTTGATGATGGACTTTTTGGTACTTTTCTTTACGATGGTACTGGGTATTTATTTCCTTTCTGTTTACATGGGATTCAATATTTTACTGCGTATTCCAGCTTTTCTGGTTATCAATACGAGCATTATTCTTTAGTTCATGATGTGGTTAAATCCAGAATTAGGAATGACGTGTATAGAGCGTTTACATGGAACCGCTATTGGTATAGTTCTAAAAGTTATTCAGTTGATAAAATCGGGTTGCCCTATTATATTCATGACCACAAAAAAGAAAAAAAATAGAACAGAGTTTGTTCTCAATGAGCAAAAATCTTAGAAAAGTCTTTGAAAGATTTAAACTCTAAGGCATTGCCAGAAGGATCGTAGAAAAACATAGTAGCTTGTTCGCCTACTTCTCCTTCGAATCGGATATAAGGTTCAATCACAAATTCTATGTTTTTCTCTTTCAAGCTGTGTGCTAATTCATGAAATTTATTCCACTCCAACACCACACCAAAGTGAGGGACAGGAACTGCTTTTCCATCAACAGGATTGGTATCGTGTTTTGCGGCAGATTCACCTGTTTCGTGAATTACAAACTGATGTCCAAAGAAATTAAAATCTACCCAATGCTCAGAACTTCTACCTTCTTCGCATTGTAAAACATCTCTATAAAATGTTCTACACTTTTCTAAATTTTGAACTGGAATTGCTAGGTGAAATGGTTGAATATGCATATTTAAGATGATTGTTAAATTTCTGTTCCCTTTTTAGGATTCAAGTATGAGATAATAAAGACTTTATCAAAAAGTAAATCAAAATCGATGCTCTCCCTTAATTGTAAAATTTCATTTTCACTCACACCATTCCCTATAAAATCTACTAGTGCTAACCACCAAGTTTTGTATTCTGGTTT
>JBMYYT010000079.1:0-10286 GCA_049609665.1 Flavobacteriales bacterium
TAAAACTCTAACTTAAGGAAATAAACTAACTCAACTTATTCCGTAAATCAACCATTTGAATAGCAGCTACAGCACATTCTATTCCTTTGTTTCCATGTTTTCCACCTGAGCGGTCAATTGCTTGCTGAAGTGTATTATCCGTTAACACACAAAAAATTACTGGTTTGCTGTATTTAAGGCTAACATCTTTGATTCCTTGCGATACGGCTTCACATACAAAATCAAAATGTTTGGTTTCTCCTTGAATTACACTTCCTATTGCCACTACTCCATCAACGCTTGTATTTTCTAATAACAATTGTGACGCTAAAGGCAATTCATAAGTCCCTGGAATACGGTGTACTATAATATTTTCGTGTTTTGCACCATTATCAATTAAAGCTTGGTAGGCTCCTTCTAATAAGCTACCTGTGATATTTTCATTCCACTGAGAAACAACAATCCCGAATGACATCTCTGATGCATCCGGGATTTTATTCTTATCGTAATCCGATAAATTAGTTAAGGCAGTTGCCATTCCAATTATTTTTTTAGAGAAGCAATAAATTTATCTACACCCTGAGCTTCTGCAGAAGTTGGATAATCTTCTTTGATTTGAGTATAAGCAGCTATTGCATTATTCAAATCACTTTCATTTCCTCCTTCGGCTTTATAAGCAGTTTCATGAGCTATTGCCAATTTTTTAAGATACAAAGGAGTTGTAAAATCATTATCTGAATGAGAGATTGCAGCTTTATAATTAGAAATTGCTTTATCAACATCTCTTAATTCAAAATATGCATCACCCAAAGCTCCTTTTGCGATAGCTCCAACAATTTCATCATCAAAACTTACTCCTTCAAGAGCGTCAACAGCCTCAGCGAATTTTCCCATGTTTAAATATCCCACTCCCATGTTGTAAGCAGCAATATCTCCAGCAGGTGTTCCACTGTAATCATCTGCAATAATAGAATATCCAAAATTGTTTTGGTCCCCGTTTATAGCAGCTTCAAAATTCTTAGCTTCAAAATTTCTTTCTTGTTTCCAAATTAAATTATTAGCTTCAAGTGACTTAGCTTCTTTTGAACTACTGTACCACCAGAAACCACCAACTACCAATATTATTGCTGCAAGAGCAATGTATACGGTGTTTTTATTCTCCTCAAATTTTTCTTGAACTTTATCGGATAATTCCTGAACATCAAAATTTTCTAAATCTGCCATTGTTTGTTTTTTTTGAAAGGACAAAAATATAGTTTTTTATCCATTTTCAATCGTTTTTAAGTATTTATTTTACTGTTAAATCATTTATCTAAAAAGGATTTCGTCAATAACTCTTTTATTCAATTTGCTATTTAATGATTCTTTCAATTTTTCCTTAGCAAACGATAATTCATGACGCAATACGGAAGACTCAATTTCGAGGATTAACACTCTGTTTTTTAGTGTAATAGATTTCGTTTTCTTTGCTATAGTCCCACCCATTAATTCTTCCCACTCTTTTGCCAAACTTATTTCATCCATTTTATGGGTAATCTTATAAGCTTTAAGCAATTTATCAATTGCCACTTTAAGTGGAGTCACTTCTTTATTTCGTTTGGAAAAACTCATGAATAAAAGTAGTCATAATTATATTAATTAATATCTTTAGCTATGATTACAACTGTAAATTTCAATAACAAAGATTATCAATTTGATTTATCAAAACCTCTTGATATTTCAATGACTCTCTCTACTGATAAAGATAATTCAAGTGCTTGGTATGTGGATCCTGTTTCTATTAAACCAGTGAAGGGAGAAGGATTTATTGGCAGTGTGGCTCAAGGAGGTTCTGTAAATTTTAGAGATATTGAGTTTAATCCACACGGAAATGGAACTCATACTGAGTCGGTTGGTCATATTGATACTGAAATTCATTCTATAAATTCTACGTTAAAAAAATTTCATTTTCATGCATTAGTAGTTTCAATAGAACCTGAGATTTGGAAAGAAAATAGTGGAACTCGAGAAGTCAACGACAGAATTATTTCTCTACAACAAATTAAAAAAGAAATTGGAAATAATCGACCTGAAGCGATAATTATCAGGACTTTACCTAATACAGAAAAAAAACTGACTCGTCAATATTCTAATTCAAACCCTCCCTATTTGTGTCACAAAGCAGCTGAATACATAACCAATCTCGGGATTGATCATTTGCTTATTGATTTGCCATCCGTGGATAAAGAAATAGACAATGGAGAGTTGTTAAGTCATAAAGCCTTTTGGAACTATCATGAAGACATTCAGTTTCATAAAACAATTTCGGAGTTCATTTTTGTTAACTCTGACATTGAGGATGGTGAATATTTATTAAACCTCCAAATTGCTCCTTTTGAAAATGATGCAACTCCGAGTAAACCTGTTTTATACAAACCTATCTAACCATGAATATTGAAGAATATCGAGAATATTGCATTTCAAAACCCGGAGTGACAGAGGGCTTTCCGTTTGACGATAAAGTTTTAGTTTTCAAAGTAATGGGAAAGATGTTTGCACTTACAAACGTGGATGAATTTAAAAGCATTAACCTAAAATGTGATCCAGATTATGCCATTGAACTGAGAGAAGAATATGATGGAATAATTGAAGGATATCACATGAGCAAAAAACATTGGAATACCTGTTCAATCGATTCGGACATTCCTTTGGAGTTAATGTATAATCTTATTGATCAATCCTATGATTTGGTTGCAAAATCGTTAAAAAAAGTATTGAAGGAAGAATTAAAAAAAATGAGTTAACTTGGCTTCAACCTAAGAACATCTTTAAACTCTATATCTTTGAGCCACATTTCATCTTTCTTTAATTTTAAAATTTCAAAATTGAAGGTTTCGCCATCTACAGGATCTGTAATTTTTAACTCTTTCTTGCTATTTGCAAACTCCCATTTATAAGAAAAAACATCGGTTGAACTAACATCATATACAAAAAAGTCACCGTCTTTTGTGAACTCCCAAGTATCACTATCCGATTTTCCAATCTTCTCAACTTTTCCATTTTCCAATTCAATTGCATCTTTGTACCATGAATTGGTAACTCTCGATTTTTTTGTTCTCAATGACAAACCAGATTCTTCGTACTTGCATGAACCCAGAACGATTAACATCATCAGACTTCCTAATATTGCTTTTATTTTCATTTTGTAATTTTTTGTAAATATAATGCTAAAAGGTTAAACCTTAATTAATTTAGATTTTTTTTATTGCAATATTCTCTTCTTATTATATTTACATCTATTTTTGAGTAAGAAAATGAAAAACAATAAAATTTTTAAATACTTCATAGCTGGGCTATTGTATTTGCTTCCACTTGTGATTTTTGGATTTGTACTTTACAAAGCTTTTATATGGGTGGATGGATTAATTCCAGAGGAGTATAATATTCCAGGTCTTGGAATTCTAATTATCATTGCTTTCTTAACCGTTTTTGGCTGGTTTACCACAGTCTCAAAAATTGATGATGTAGCAAAATTATATTTTTTTAAGGCTTTAAATAAAGTACCTGTTTTAAAAAGCATCTATTCTACTCTCGAAGATTTATCTTCTGCGTTAGTAGGTAAAAAGAAAACCTTTGACCGTCCTGTATTGGTTAAACTATCAAAGAATCACGATACCGAGAGAGTCGGTTTTATTGCAAAAGAAGATTTAGAATTTTTGGGAATAGGTGAAGATAAAATTGCCGTAGCTCTTCCATTTACTTTTAGCTACATGAGCAAAATTATAATAGTACCAAAGGAAAATGTGACTCCAATTAATGCTAAATCCTCGGAAGTAATGAAATTCATAATATCGGGAGGTATCTCCGATGAAGATGAATCTGAAGAGGGTTAAATTTCAACTACTCCCTCAAAAACCTGAACAGCAGGACCAATAAGCCAAATATCTTCAAATTTTTCTTCGGATACTTGATTGAATTTAATTGACAATTCACCGCCTGGAACATGAATAGAAATTGGTGAGGATAGCTGGTAATTTATTACTCCACTTAATGCAACCGCAGTAGCTCCAGTTCCACAAGATAATGTTTCACCTTCCACTCCCCTTTCATAAGTCCTCATTTTAAGCGAGTTATCTGACTGCTTTTGAACATAATTTACGTTTGTCCCTTCCTCTCTAAATCTATCGTTGTATCGAATTTTATGAGCTTCGGTTACAATATCTAAGTCAGAAATATCATCCCTGTATTCAATATAATGAGGCGATCCTGTATGAATAAAGAAATAATCTTCATCTTTTTCGATTGATGATACATCCCCCATTTTTAGCTCTACTTTCTCGTTATTAAAAGTTGCATCATGCATTCCATCAATCGCATTGAAAGTTGTTTCATTATTAATAATTCCTAAAAAATTTGCAAAAGACACGGCACATCTACTTCCATTTCCGCAGAAACTTTGAGTGCCATCCCCATTAAAATAAATCATATCAAAATCTGCATTAGGATGATTCTCAATTAATATCAATCCATCAGCTCCAATTCCAAATCTTCTGTCACAAAGCTGCTTTGCTATAGAGATATCACTTTTGTCCAATAACAATTCTCTGTTATCAATCATCACAAAATCATTTCCTGTTCCTTGATATTTATAAAACTTAACTTCCATTTTATTGATTTTGTGATTCTCTGTCCAAAAATTCCTTTTCCTTCTTTGAAATCCCTTCAATTCCTTTTTTTGAAATCTTATCCAAAATTCTATCTAACTCCTTCTTTCTCTTAATCTTAAATTCATTGTAAGCATAATCATCTCTTGGAATCTCCTTTTCAAAATCATCAGAAACAGACCTTCCAAATCCAAAAAAACTTAATATTTTATTCAAAAAATTCATTACTTATTATTGGTTTGAGAAAAGAATAACTCTTTTTCTTTAGCAGTCAAACTGCTATATCCAGATTGCTTTACTTTCTTCAATATCGGTTCAATGTCTATTTTATTTGGGGCATTTTGCTGTTTCGAATTCGATTTCTGTTTGTAAGACTTACCTCCTCTTTTTACTTTAAGTTTCGGTGATTTTTTCTTTTTAAGAAATGAAAACATTGAACCTGAAAAAAGAGAATCCAAAAAACTCTCAAAACCCGAGAGAATGTTTTTGCCAGATTTCAATCTCGATCCGTAAAAAATACCAAATGCAATTCCACCAAAATGTGCCATCCATCCTCCAGAGTTACCTCCGTCAATCCCTAAACTTGATTGTAACCAAATAAGATTCAACAAGATATATCCTCCCACAACATAAATTAATTTAACCGATTTGGAAACAAAAGGAAAACGAATTTCATAATTAGGAGAATATACTCCAATTGCCGTGAAAATTGCTAAAACCGATGCAGAAGCACCAATTAAAGGAAGAACTTTAATTTCTTGAAATGCCGGAAGAAAATTGTATCCTAAAGCAAAAAACGAATAACCCATCAAACCGCCTGATAAATAAACACTTAATAATTTACGATTACCCAGTTTGCTTACAAACAAATTTCCTCCGAAAAATAAAATTATCATATTCCACAATATATGACTTAATGGAAAATAAGGATGTGTGAACATATGAGTAACAAGAGTCCATGGTCTGAAAATTAAAACTGATAATTCAGAAGACGCAGAAAAATACGAGGGTAAATATAATGCAGAATTCCCAAATTTTAAAAAAATAGAAATCAATAAAACAGTCACAAAAAAAGCAACATTAACCATAATAAGCTTAATGTGCATTTCGCCCGATTTAAAGCGCTGTTTTAAAGATTCAATTAGTTGGTTCATTCAAATATTACTGTGAATCAAAATTACAAATATTTGAATACAAAAGCTGCCTAATAGCAAATACTTAGTTTTAGAATATGTTCTAATGAAAAAAACAGGGTACTTCATGAAAAAACGCTGAATTTTCAATTTTAAATTTATACATTTAACTTATCTCAAAAAGTGTAACTATGAAAAACATATTAATATCTCTCTTCTATTTATTTTTAACTTCATTGTTTTCAATAGGTTACACACAAACAAAGTTTAACCCAAGTAAAGGTTTTCCTGTAATAAAAAACTCGGACACGTTGGATTTAGCATGGGCTGGAGGTTTTAATGCTCCTCAATTCTCAAAAATTGATCTTAACCTTGATGGGAAAGAAGATATATTGGTTTTTGACAAAGCTGATCAACAAGTTATGCCTTTCATCAATGTTGGCGATTCCAATGAGATAAAATACAAATATGCTCCAGAGTACATTACTAAATTTCCTAAATCAATTGGGTGGATGCTCATGAGAGATTATAACAACGATGGTAAAAAAGATGTTTTTTATTGCAAAAGTGGTGGTGTATTAAACATGGCTGCAAATGTTTCTGTAACAGATTTAAAATTTGATATTAATGACACCAACATATCTTCAAATCAATACCCAGGCGGAGATATAGGAATATATATTCCTTCTGATGATATTCCTGCAATTTATGATGTCAATAACGATGGTGACTTAGACATTTTAACTTTTGGTGTTTTAGGTACTTCATTAGAATATCATAAAAATTATAGTGTAGAAAACTATGGACATGCTGATTCTTTAGATTTTGTATTAAAAAATTACTGCTGGGGGCATTTTCTTGAGACTGGGCTTTTGACCAATAAATTAAGATTATTTGATACGTGTACCTATAATGTTCCTGTTCCAGAAGGAGACCGAGGTGGAGGCTCACGTCACGTAGGTTCAACTGTTACGGCATTTGATAACAATGGTGATGGTATTGCTGATTTACTTCTTGGAGATGTGACTTTTAACAATGTTGTAATGACATTGAATGGCGGACATAGACCAGATATGAATACTAGCATGATTTCTCAAGACACAGCTTTTCCAAGCTATGATACAACTGTTGACATTACACTTTTTCCAGCCACTTTTATTGAGGATGTAAACAATGATGGACTTAACGACTTAATAGTTGCCCCAAACACTACAGAATTCTCAGAAAATTATGATAACGTATGGTACTATAAAAATGAAGGCACAAACAGCACTCCTATTTTTCGATTTCAAAGAAAAAACTTACTACATGACGAAATGATTGATTTAGGTAATAATTCTATTCCTGAATTATTTGACTACAATGCCGATGGACTATTAGACTTGGTCGTTTCTAATTATGGATATTTTAATAGAGATAGCATAACTTATGAATGTAGATTAAAGCTTTTTAAAAATATTGGATCGGTTTCAAATCCAGTTTATCAACATGTAACGGATGATTATCAATCCATATCATCCTTAAAACTGGGTAACTCTTTGCACCCAACTTTTGGTGACATTGATGGTGACGGAGATGAAGATATGATTCTTGGAAATAGTGAAGGCTATTTACATTTCTTTACAAATACTGCAGGTGCAGGAAATACTGCTTCTTTCAGTTTAACTTCTTCTCGTTTACAGAGTAATTTGGGAGATACTATTGATGTAGGACAATTCTCTGCTCCTCAATTATTTGATTATGATGCGGATGGAGATCTGGATTTAATCATTGGAAAAGTGAATGGGAGTATCCGATATTATCAAAATATTGGAACCACTTCTTCTTACAGTTTCAAAAAAATCACGGATACAATGGGGCGTGTTGAATTGCATGAAATCTGGGATATTTATGGCTCAGTAACTGGTTTCTGTACTCCAAAGTTTTATAGAAATGGAACGAATGTAACTTTATATTGTGGAACTCAACAAGGTGGAGTTTACAAATTCACTGGAGTTAATACATCGAACCCCCGTCAAACCTTTATAATAGATACTGTTCTCAGAAATAAATATATGGGATTAAGGTCTGTTCCAGTTCTTCATGATTTCAAAAATGATGGTGTATTGGATATGATTTTAGGAAATGAAAAAGGAGGGTTAAATTTTTTAATTGAAGGCTCAGGTTATTTAAGCATTAAAGAAAATGTATTGCCTTCAAATTTCTTGCTATATCCAAATCCTGCTACTGAAAGTGTAACTATTAAATTAGAAAATTCTGTTGAACAAAACCAAAGTTTGAGAATTATAGATATTACCGGAAAGCTTGTGAGTCAGATTGATGTTTCTAATACTTCAACACAAATAGATGTATCAAAATTGAGAAAAGGAGTATATTTTGTTACTCTGATTTCTCCAAAAGGACAAAAAACTCGTAAATTGGTGGTTCAATAAATAAACCTACTTATTCTGAAACTAAAGGAATTATCTTTTTATACGAAAGGAATTACTGCTGGAAATACAGTGATTCTGAGTCAAGCCATTACCCTAATTGAAAGTTCAAAATCTGAGCATCAAGCAATTGGTCAGCAAATCATAAATCAATGCTTACCATTAAGTGGAAACTCAATCCGAATTGGAATTACTGGAGTTCCAGGAGTTGGTAAAAGCACCTTCATTGAGGCTTTTGGAACTTTCTTAACTTCTATTGGGAAGAAAGTTGCTGTATTGGCTATTGATCCAACTTCGCAACAATCACGTGGAAGTATCTTAGGAGATAAAACCCGAATGGATAAATTAGCTGTAAATCCAGATGCATACATTCGACCTTCGGCAAGTGGGAAGACTTTAGGCGGTGTGGGACAAAAAACTCATGAAACAATCATATTATGCGAAGCTACTGGCTTTGATGTGATTTTAGTAGAAACTGTTGGAGTTGGGCAGTCGGAGACTGAGGTTTATTCCATGACTGATTTTTTTCTACTATTAATGATTGCTGGAGCTGGAGATGAACTACAAGGGATCAAAAGAGGAATTATGGAAATGGCTGACACTATTTTGATTAACAAAGCTGAAGGGGATAATATCAATAAAGCAAAACAAGCAAAAAGAGAATACGCCAATGCTCTGCATCTTTTTCCTGCCAAAGAAAGTGATTGGATACCAAAAGTTGAGCTATGTTCTGCCATAGCCGAAACTGGAATTGAGGAGGCATGGGGCATTATAGAATCTTACGTTTTAAAAACTAAAACTTCTGGATATTTTGAGGAAAATAGAAAACGCCAAACCAAAGATTGGTTTTACAAATTTCTGAATCATCAGGTATTGACCTCTTTTTATGAAGGAAAAGGAATTAACGAACAATTGAAAACATTGGAAGCTCAAGTTTTAGAAGGCGAAATATCTCCTTTTGAAGCAAGCAGAATTATCTTAAATAGTTAAAGTATTAATTAACCAATACTTTCAGCACCTTTACTTCGGTTCCGCTTGAAATTTTTAGAATAAAAATTCCTTTGCCCTGATTACTTAAATCTATGGGTAGATTTTTAGTACCAAACTCCAAATTTTCCTTTATAAAAACTTGATTTCCTAAT
Source organism: Flavobacteriales bacterium (assembly GCA_049609665.1). Lineage (GTDB taxonomy): Bacteria > Bacteroidota > Bacteroidia > Flavobacteriales_D > CAJJDF01 > CAJJDF01. Next base: position 9,327 of record JBMYYT010000079.1, read on the forward strand.
ACATTATAGATTTCCACTTTGAACTTGTCCGTTTCGGAAGACACTGGGGAATCTGGAACTAATAAATTAATTTTCCCATCACTACATGGATTTGGATAAACGGAAAATGAATTATTTGCGGGATCAGTTACAACTTTCTTTTCAAACACTTCGCCAGAATCCAGAACTATTATGGCGTAGGCTCCACATACTTCTACTTTATACGTTCCTGGTTTGTATGTGTTGTAATAGTTATTTGGAGCTCCTACTATTCTGTTGAAATTACCTCCTTCTTTGAAATACCAAACACCGGACTCAGAACAATGTGAACAATCAGTACCACTTTCATGAACAGTATAAACAAGTTGGGCAAAAGTACCTTTGTCATTGGATGCAATATTCTTTTGAATACTAACTGTACAACTTCCTTCTGCTAATGAAAAAAATGCACTTATTAATAGAAGAAAGGTTAAAGTAATTTTTTTCATAGGGCGGGGATTTCATTTTTAACGTTAAAAAACGTGGTTTATTGTTTTTTAATTCTTTAACACTCTCAGTTCGCTTTCTCTTTGAGGATTTTTTTATATAATTTTCTACCAATAGCTGTTGTGAAATAAGCAGAAACAATTACAAACCAAATCAACATCAAATTTGCTGGCATTTCATCAAAATTAAATATGAAATCAAATATTTCTATAATTGATGTTTCCGTCCAGAAAGAAAATCCTATTAAGGACAGTAAACCACAAATTAAAAATATAAATGTAATCTTCAGGTTACCTTCATATCTTCTGAAAAAGAAATTACATAATCCAAAATATCCCAAAATTCCCAATAGGCTTACAAAAAATACAAGAATTGATTCATTCTCAAAAGCATAGAAAATTGAAAACATTAATCCAACACAAGCAAAAACAAATAGAGGTAATCCAATCAATATAACCGAAAGGATAATAATATTTTCAACTACTCTATTTTTCA
>JBMYYT010000080.1:0-10281 GCA_049609665.1 Flavobacteriales bacterium
CAATCCGCTTGATGCCACTAAAGGATTTATGTTTGTGCCTGTAATTTCTTTTATTGATTTTAAAACAGCTGTTTTGTTTTTTGTAGTATCAAATTTTTGATGTTGAAAAGTAGTATTTTTTACCAAATAATTTAAAGCAGAAAGACAATTTATTGGCGTCATTGCAATGGTTTCTCTTCTTCTTACATGCTGAATTTCTGAAACGTAACTTTTATTTTCTTCACCATTTATTAATAAAAAGCTCCCTAATTCTGAATTTAAATTGATGTAAAAATCAATAGTTGATTTCAAATCAAAACTAGAAATAGCTTCTTGTTGTGATATAAAAATTGTGCTTCCGTCAAATTCAGAAACTTCATCTACTGAAATCTTAATGTTGTTCATTGGCTTAACAGTTAACCCTAATTTTGTAGCAGCACTTTTAAAGGCTGAATCAGAAATTTCTCCTCTTTCAAAAGAAGTAATAAATTCCAAAGCTCTATCTCTTACTTCATTGATAGTTTCTTTTGATCTTCTTATTTCACTATCCACAGTAGCCACAACCAATTCTTTTTTATCAGTGTCTCTTCTTCCCAACACCTCAATAATGTGAATACCGTAAGTAGTTCTTGTTGCTTTTATAGTTCCAATTGGCTCTTCAAAACTTACTTTAGTAAATTCAGGCACCATTTGTTTATCGTCAAACCATTCATATTTTCCACCGTTTGATTTTGACCCCAAATCAGTAGTGAATTTTTCTACTGCTTTAGGAAAATTTCTTGGGTTTCTTCTCAAAGCTTCAACCAAGCTATCAGCTCTTCTATTTTGAGCGGCAGCATCTCTGTAAACGTTATTTCCTAACAAAATGTGTCTTACAGTCGCCTCTTGCTTGAATCCATTTTTAATCACTTTCGCCAATTTAAAGAATTCACCATCCTTATAGGGCCCAATTACTTGCCCATTTTCAGCATTATTTACAATTGAATCCAATTCTGCAGGGAAAGTAGCTGCAGAAAAATCAAGGTTTCTTGTGTCACTGTTGTTGATGATAAAAGAAGTATCATTATCAGCCTCTTTAAACAACCCAACTCTTTCAACTAAGTAGTTTTTTGCAATATCTAAATCTTCATCAGATGGCTCTATCGCAAATTCCACAAATTGAAAAGAAACTTGATCTTCTTGGTCATATTTTTTGTCGTCTTTGTGTTTGTTGTAATAAGCCTTCATTTCAGATTCAGACACACTTACTTCTTCAAGATTAACTGAACTAAAAGGAGCATAAACATATTCAAATGTAGCAGTGTTATTAGAAGTTTCGAATTCCTTTTTGGCTTCGTAAGAAGTAGTGTACATTCCATTGTTAATCATGTTGAAATACTTCTTTTGAAGTTGCATTTTCTCAGCTTGATCACCAATTACTTTGTCCAACATTTCGTTGAAGTTAGGATCTTGAGCATAGTTAGAAATATACTTCTTCAAAGAATCAGAACTAAATTTTCCGTTTCTGTCAACAAACAAACCTACTTGCTCATATACTCTTCCGTCAACATTATCTCCTTGGATGAGGTCATTAAATTCTTCATCCGTTACGGTAATACCAATTTTATCATACTGCGCCTGAAACATTTGTTGATTCAAATATTGACCCATAAATGATTTGTTGATTCTTTCTTTCTCAGAAGAAGGAGCATCTTTTCTTGCCAATACTCTGAATAAAACATTTGTTTTTTCAAATTCTTTATCCACCAACTCTTGATAATCAAGGCTTGTAATTTGCTCTCCATTAACCTCAGCTACAACTGATTGTTCAACACTTCCTCCTCGACTATTTATCATATCACCAAGGATAAAAGCCAACATTCCAATCACGATTACTACAACCAATAGCCAAGATCTTTTTCTTATTTCTCCAATTGCTGCCATTTGCGTTTTTTTAGTTTAAAAATTTTAAGACGCGAATATACAATTTGTTTATAAAAAAAGAAGCGTAAATCTCGTTAAAACATAGGTTTGACTTAAATTTTGAAGGTCAACGGAATTAAAAGTTTCTAACTACAGATTTTTATTTGATTTAAGTAGATTGATTTTTTCCTAAAGCCCAAGTGAATTGAGATTGTTTCGATATGAATAATTGTTGTTATCTTTGATGATATACGAACCTAAAAAACTAAAGTAATGTCAGAAAAGAAAATTACAAAAGTAAACCCAACTGGAGCAAGTTCAGAATCAAATGACTCTTGGAAACCCACAGACGATAATAAATCAAAAGCGGTTACTTTTAGAGTAATAGCAGGAGTTTTGTGGGCAATTGCTATAGGTCTTGAAATTTGGGCAATTTTTAAACTCAAAACTGTCAAAGAAGACGGAATGACGATGTTAATTGTTCTTATTGTGGGAGCATTGATACTTGCCGTTGGAGGAAATTTATTGTGGAAAAAAGCAAATAGATTGGATCCAGCTTCGAAGAAAGACAAATTCAAATTCTTTATTCAAAATCAGTTAGGAGCAATTATTAGTGCCATTGCATTTTTACCATTGCTGATTATGGTATTAATGAACAAAGACATTGACGGAAAACAAAAAGGAATTCTTGGTGCAATTGCCGGAGCAGCATTGTTGATTGGTGTAGGAACAGGAATAGATTTTAACCCGCCATCAGTTGAGCAATATACAGAAGAGACAAAAAGAGTAGAAGCTTTAACAGGTAAAGATTTTGTGTATTGGACTAAATCTGGTAAAAAATATCATTTATACAACACTTGTGGATACATTAATAGTGACAGAACAACTGAGATATTTGAAGGAACTGTGGGGGATGCAAAAGCAATGAAAAAGATTTCGGAGTTATGCAGCCGTTGTGCTGGACAAGCGGAGAAAGAGAAAGAAAGTAATATGCTTGATTTAGGGGGTGACTCTGACGATCAAGAAGAACTTGAAGCCGCAGAGTAGGGTTTATTAATCAATTTTTATTTGAAAAGAGTTTCTGTGAAGAGACTCTTTTTTTATTGAAATTTTTAATTCTTTTCTTCGTTTAGTAAACTATGAAAATTATCGAATATAAACTCATTGAGAAGTTTGTTAAACCACTAGGAACACTTTTGATTTTGAGTGGAGTTGTTCTTTCTTGTTTACTTTTATTTAGAGATTTATATTCAGCAGATTGGATGGATAAAAAGGTGAGTATCTTTTATAATATCCCTATGATTTTCATCTTTTTTCTTTGGTTAAACTATAAAATCAAAGAGAAAGAAATTGTCTATTTGAAAGTAATAAGTGTAGATTTAATTGTTCTACTTTTTACTTTAGTTAGGCTGTTCGGATTGATGTACCACTCAGGACATGTGCTGTTTCTGTTATATAGTTTCTTGACAACCGAAAATAAGTTTTATCGAATAATTTGCTTTATTATGCTTCTTGTCACTGCCTATTTCAAGTTTTTTATCTGGTCAGATTACATTACTCCAGCTATTGGAACTGCTATAGCATTAATCTTTGTTTTGCTGAGAAATAGAGTAAAGAAGTCATTAATTTCTATATAGATACTGTTTTAAAAAGAATTAAATTTCTCCATCTTTAATTCTTTTTAACTCTTGAATATCTAACAAATCTTTTGGTCTATTTGCTCTGATTTTACTTTCAATTAAATGTTTGTAAGAAAGCACATTCCATTTTAATTTTTTTTCAGCTTTTATTACTTCAATAATTTCAGATTCTTTGTAAGCTTCATCAAAAGTAATGAAAGAAGAAAACTTTGTAATAAGCTCCAAGTCCAGGTCGTTAGGCGAAAATTTAATTGAGATATTCTGCTCTTTGTTTTTTACAGTATCAGGAAACTCTTCTACTTCAAACCCCAATTCAGTCAACACTTTTTTTAGTTTTGTAAAATTCTCAGGAGTTGTATTTATCCAAAAATCCACATCTGCTGAATGTCTTTGGTAACCATAAAAATTAACAGCTCCTCCGCCTACCATGATGATTTCAAGATTAAATTTGTCAGCTAATTCAATAAAGCTGTCAATTTTATTTTCCCATTGCTCATGCATTATTTGGAGATAATAAAACTCGAATTTTCCTTTTTCTTTTTAGAAGGAAATTTATTTATTCTTCTGGATAAGGAAAAAAACAATAAAATCCTTTCAGCTCCAGAAAGCGACAAAAAGTAATCTTCTTGAACTTTGTTGCTTTCTTCTTTTGTTTTGTAGGAAATATTCATTCTGTTTTTTGAATTTATGTAAAGATACGAATTATAAGAAAAACAGTTTTTTAAAATTCTTATTTCAATAATTACCGTATTTTCGTAAAAATTTTGAACACATGGCATTAAAATGCGGAATTGTTGGGCTACCCAACGTAGGAAAATCAACCTTATTTAATTGTTTGTCTAATGCGAAAGCGCAATCGGCAAACTTTCCTTTTTGTACAATCGAACCTAACTTAGGGACTATTTCTGTTCCAGATAACAGGTTAAATGAATTGGAAAAATTAGTAAATCCAGAAAGGGTAATGCCCACCACTATTGAGATTGTAGACATTGCTGGTTTGGTAAAAGGAGCAAGCAAAGGGGAAGGATTAGGAAATAAATTCTTAGCCAATATTAGAGAAACAGATGCTATAATTCACGTATTAAGATGTTTTGATGACGACAACATTGTCCATGTTGATGGAAGTGTGGATCCTGTCAGAGACAAGGAAATCATTGATATTGAACTGCAATTGAAAGATTTAGAAGCGGTTGAAAGTAAAATGAAAACCATTTCAAGAGCAGCTGGAACAGGAGATAAAGTAGCGGTGAGACAAAATGATATTTTGACTCAATTGAAAGAGAAATTAGAATCTGGAAAATCGGGGAGGGAAGTAGAAGTTGATTCTGAAGAGGATGTTAAATTCATGAAAGAATTGCAACTACTTACCACCAAACCTGTATTGTATTTGTGTAATGTCGATGAAGGTTCGGTGAGTACTGGAAATAAATATGTAGAGCAGGTAAAAGAAGCTGTAGCTTCAGAAAATGCAGAAGTATTGTTCTTAGGTGCTGCAATTGAAGCCGATATCAATGAATTAGAATCTTACGAAGATCGTCAAGAGTTTTTAGGAGATATGGGATTGAACGAACCTGGAGTTCACAAACTAATCAAAAGTGCATATAAATTATTGAATTTGAGCACTTACTTTACCGCTGGAGTAAAAGAAGTAAGAGCTTGGACTATCACCAAAGGAATGACTGCACCGCAAGCTGCAGGAGTAATTCACACGGATTTTGAAAAAGGATTTATCAGAGCTGAGGTAATTAAATACAATGATTTTATTGAATTTGGTTCTGAATCGAAAGTAAAAGAAGCAGGAAAATTAGGAGTAGAAGGAAAAGAATATGTGGTGGAAGATGGAGATGTGATGCACTTTAGATTTAATGTATAGACATTTCACAAATTAATGTCATTCCTGCGAAGGCAGGAATCTTGATGTTATGCATGATTCTCGTTTATAGATTCCTGCCTTCGCAGGAATGACATACAAAAAAGAAACAATACAAAAGCCTCTCAAAAACTATGTTTTGAGAGGCTTTTTGAGTTGAATAGAGTTGAGATTATTTCCCAAACAATCCTCCAAGTTTCCCAAGCATTCCGCCCATTCCACCAGAATTTCCTCCTCCAATCATTCCCATCAAATCTCCAATATCAAAACTTCCACCTAATTTATCTCCAAATAAACTGGTCACTTTTTCCATTATCATTCCAGCAATTCCACCAGATTTTTCAGAATCTACGCCTAATTTTGAAGAGAAATTTGAAGAAAGCGAACTCGTTATGTTTTCTAACATTGAGTTTCCCTCCGCATCGTTGTCGTTAGAAGAAAACAAATTCATAATCCCTGAAAGTCCACCTCCAGCAGCTTCGCCAGAAATTTTTTCAGTTATAGTTTCTTTGGTAATGTTGATAGCTTCATCTTTTTGATTTGAATCCAATCCAAATTTTTCCATCAAGTCGCCACCTACCTGATCTTTAAGCATATTCATTATATCGTCAATCATTTTCTTTGTTTTTTTAATTAATAATTACAATAATAAGAAATATGAAACTCTTATGCTGTAAAGGTTTTGTTATTTATTTAATGGTTCTAAACAATAGATTTTAATATCATGGGTTATTAAAAAATGCGAAGTAAGCTTTTAATTTTTATCTGTATTTGTCTTTTAGGATTTTCTCTTCAGAGAACTGGAATTCCAAAAAGTACGCTTTCAAAGAAAGTGGTAAAATCAAAATCGGTTCAACTTAAGAAAGAGTTTAAAACAAAAGGATTGAAGTGGGGAAGTCAAATTTTCATGCGTGTTTTTAAGAAAGAAAAGAAGTTTGAGGTTTGGGTAAAAAATGGTGAGAAGTTTAAACTTTTTAAAACATACTCAATCTGCTATTATTCGGGAGGATTGGGAACTAAAACGAAACAAGGAGATGGTAAAAGTCCTGAAGGTTTTTATTTCATAAAACCGAATCAACTTAATCCATACAGCAGTTATCATTTAGCTTTTAATATAGGTTATCCCAATAAATACGAACGATTAAAAGGATATTCCGGTTCCGCATTAATGGTCCACGGAAGATGCGTTTCTATTGGATGTTACGCAATGGGAGATTCGAATATCGAAGAAATTTACACCTTATTACAAACGGCTTTGGAAAACAATCAACCTTTTGTGAGGATTCATATTTTTCCTTTTAAATTTACAACTGCTCAAATGAATAGTCAGAGGATTAAAAAATCAAAATCCTATTCTTTTTGGAAAAATTTAAAAGAGGGATATTCAGCTTTCGAGAAAACTAAAATCCCTCCAAATGTTGAGGTTAAAAATGGTAAATACGTTTTTGATTAAAATTTATAAAAAAGTGCTCCTTCACCAGTTACTGTAATTCTTTCAAAATTATTGTAGCCTGCATATCCACCCATTAAATTAAAAGAAACACTTTCGGAAAGAAAGAATTCAAAACCAATACCTATTCCATTATTAAAACCTGTATTGGTGGTTTTGCCACTCGCAACACTTTGATAAGTAGTAGGATTATAGGTGTAATTAGTTTCGGTTCTTGAAATTAAATGGTTTCCTTGATAGAGCAAGAAATTCATTTTTTCACCTTCTCTTAGTCGGTATAAAAAAGTAAGTCCTGCACTGTATAATGCTGAAGTTTGGTCTTTGTAAGGAACAAATGTTACTTGAAAACATAATTTACTTGGCATATATAAATAAGAAAGTCCAAATCCTGTGGTTGCTCCAGCAGCAAGACCTAATGCATGTCGGGAATTTCTTTTATGTTCAAATTTTGGTTTTGTATTGTTTCTTGAACCTGGTTCTTCAATTTGAGAAAAACCTGAATAGCTCATAAGCAGAATCGTGATAATTGTTATTGGTTTGATTAAAGTTTTCATATTTGTTGTTTTTGAATACCCAAAATTAAGTTAAACAGAATAGTTGATAAAATGAATAAGTTTAATTTTCTGACTCTGTTTTTAATTATTATTTTAATAAATCATTGCAATAAAGGCACTTAAAGTGTTTTAATCTGACAGAAGTTTGTATTATAAACTTGGATATTTACCAGGATTAGCTTCATTCATAATCTCATAAATAGCTTCAAAAATTGTTTCGGCATTAGGTTTAGAGAAATAATCTCCATCACTTCCGTATGCTGGTCTGTGAGCTTTAGATGCTAAAGTAACGGGTTTCGAATCTAAGTATTGATAAGCTTCTTGCTCTACCATTACTTTGTCCAGCATAAATGCTGTTGCACCTTCAGGGACATCTTCATCCACAAAAATCACTCTGTTTGTTTTTTTAATAGACTCCACAATGGTGTGATTCACATCAAAAGGCAATAGGGTTTGTACATCAATTAACTCAACCGATATATCAACTTCAGCAAGCTGTTTGGCTACTTCCGTACAAATGTTAAAAGTAGAACCATAGGAAACTAAAGTGATGTCATTTCCTTCTCTTGTTAATTCTGGAATTCCCAGAGGAGTTTTAAATTCTCCTAAGTTGGTTGGCATGTTTTCTTTACTCCTGTATCCATTCAAACATTCGATAACTAAAGCTGGATCATCACTTTCGAGCAGAGTATTGTACATACCTGCTGCTTTAGTCATGTTTCTTGGAACGCATACATGCATCCCTCGCAATGAATTAATTATCATTCCCATTGGTGAACCTGAGTGCCAAACTCCTTCCAATCTGTGACCTCTTGTTCTTACAATTAACGGAGCTTTTTGAGTTCCTTTGGTTCGGTAATGAAGTGTTGCCAAATCGTCACTCAATATTTGAATTCCGTATAGTAAGTAGTCTAAATATTGAATCTCAGCAATAGGTCTCAATCCTCTCATTGCCATTCCTATTCCTTGCCCAATAATGGTTGCTTCACGTATTCCTGTGTCAGAAACTCTGCTTTCGCCAAATTTCTCTTGCATTCCCTCCATACTTTGGTTTACTCCACCAATCTTACCTGTATCTTCCCCAAATGTAAATATAAGTGGGTTTTGCTCAAATTGTTTGTCAAAATTATCTCTTAAAATCAACCTTCCATCTACAGGATTATCTCCGTCATAAGTAGGTTCAACAGGTTCGATGTTTAAAGCACTTTTGTCGTTAGTTGGTAATAAATACGAACTGTATCTGTCGTAATTTTCTTCTTCGCTTTTTACTAACCAGCTTTTTAATTCCGACTTATGGTTACAATCTTCACCAATTGTTAATCGTATCGTTTTCTTAGCAGCTGATACAATTTCCTTTCTTCCTGGTTCAGAAATTGATGAAAGATCATTAGCTAATTTCTCAATAAAAGTCTTGTTTTTACTGTTTTTAGCTATTTCGGAAATAAGTCCAAGAACGATTTTTTGTTCTTCGATGTAAGGGGTTAAGAAATTACTCCAGGCCTCTTTTTTTGCATCACGAACTACTTTTTTTGCTTCTTTGTCTATTGCATCTAATTCCTCTTCGCTTGCAATTTCTTTTTTGTATTCTTTTTTATAATCCAAAATCCAAGTACGGAACTGATTAATTCCATCGTATTCCGTTTCCCATTCCAATCGTTCTTTGGATTTGTATCTCTCATGAGAACCCGATGTTGAGTGACCTTGGGGTTGAGTAACTTCTTCTACGTGAACTAATACCGGAGTATGATTTTCTCTTGCATGAGCTACTGCTTCTTGATAGGTTCTGCACAATCCGGGATAATCCCAACCTTTCACTTTCATTATTTTATATCCAGCTTTTTCATCGGTTTCTTGCAAACCAGCTAATAATTCTGAAATACTTTCTTTGGTAGTTTGGTATTTTTTTGGAACAGAAATTCCATGTCCATCATCCCACACACTCATTACCATTGGGACTTGCAAAACTCCAGCAGCATTAATGGTTTCAAAGAATAAACCTTCGCTTGTACTGGCATCTCCAATTGTTCCAAAAGCTACCTCGTTTCCTTTGTTAGAAAACTGAGTGAACTCATGTAAGTTTTCGTTTTCTTTGAATTTCTTTGAAGCTAAAGCCAATCCCAATAATCTTGGCATTTGTCCAGCAGTGGGTGATATATCGGCTGATGAATTTTTTTGATCGGTTAATCTTTTCCAACTTCCATCCGCATTTAGAGTTTGGGTAGAGAAATGTCCTCCCATTTGTCTTCCTGCGGAAAAAGGCTCATTTTCTTGATTGGTATCTGCATACAAGCCAGCAAAAAAGTTGGTTGGAGTCATTTGACCAATAGCCATCATTATGGTTTGATCTCTGTAATATCCTGAGCGGAAATCTCCGTTTTGAAATTGTTTGGCTAAAGCAATTTGTGGCAATTCTTTTCCGTCACCAAAAATTCCAAATTTTGCCTTTCCAGTCAATACCTCTCTTCTTCCCAACAGCGATAACTCTCTGCTTATTCGTGCAAGTCGGTAATCTTCAATTACTTCCCTTTTAAAATCATCAAAAGAAATGTCCGTTTTATTAGTTGCTTCAGCTGTCTCCATTCAAAATTTTATATGCTTATTTCTCCCAAAGGGATTGTTGCAAAGGTACTGAAAATAGCACTATTTGGCAAGGGGAAAATATGAGGCTAATAGGCTTTTTCATCATTAAATTCGTTAATAACATTTATCGTGTCTTTTGCAGGAACATAAAGAATCAATTTTAACTTCTTTTTTGCATAAAATCCTTTTCGAAAATTAATTAATTCAGGCAAACTAATAATTGAATCTTGGATCATATAATCCTCCTTTAATGACGAAAGAAAGTAGCCATTATAACCCTTACCTTCATCTATTATTCTTAAGTAG
>JBMYYT010000081.1:0-10086 GCA_049609665.1 Flavobacteriales bacterium
TTACAAAGAACTAAACACAATACTTAACGACTGTAATACAACCATATACGGAGCTTCAATTGGAGGTAAGACTATTTCAAAAAACACCAGCTTTGAATCTCCCAGTATTTTGGTAATGGGTAGCGAATCTCATGGAATTTCTCCCGAATTAGAACAGTTTTTAACCAAAGAAATAGCTATAAAGAAAACTGGAAATGCAGAATCGTTGAATGTTGCAATTGCAACCTCTATTCTGCTTTACGAACTAACCAAATAATTAAATTATGACTATTCAAAATGCACAAGAAATTGTAGATAATTGGATTAAAAAACATGGAGTTAGGTATTTTAGTGAATTAACTAATATGGCTATGTTGACTGAAGAAGTTGGCGAAGTTGCTCGAATTATTGCGAGAGAATACGGAGAACAATCTTATAAAAAAGACAGTGCAAAAGGAGAATTAGCAGATGAATTGGCAGATGTACTATTTGTGATAATTTGTCTTGCCAATCAAACTGGGATTGACTTGACGGATGCTTTAGCTAAAAATTTGGATAAAAAAACAGGAAGAGACAACGAAAGACATCATAACAACCCCAAGTTAGCTTAATGAAAATAAGGTTACTATATATTATATTCATAGCAATCACAATATCTTGTGGAGAAAGAAATAATTCCATTTCTTTATCTACTATCGTTCCCTTATTATCTGGAGAAGTATTGGGAGATACAATGAAAAACAGAGAGTTAGAAATTAAAGAAGATAATCTCTCAACCACAATTTATTTTCTTGAACAAAATAATAAAATAGAAGAAATTGATCTTTTTATATCTTCAAAATTTGATTCTTCCTATTTAAAAATTCTTGAATATTACAATTCAAAATTTAATACAACCTATCAAGACACAATCTTTAATACATGGGAAACCGATTCAACAGAATTTATTTTGTATAAAAACTCGGATAGTAGTATCTTGGTGAACATTTTTAAAAGACAATAATACCTATTATATGGCAAATACATCAGATATCAGAAACGGATTATGCATTAGATTTAAACATGATTTATTCAAAATAACTTCATTTCAACACGTGAAACCGGGGAAAGGTCCTGCTTTCGTAAGAACAAAAATGAAAAGCTTAACTACTGGTAGAACTCTGGATAATACCTTTTCCGCTGGTCATAAAATTGATACTGTAAGAGTAGAAACAAGAAGCTACCAGTTTTTGTATAAAGATGATCAAGGCTTTCATTTTATGAATACTTCCACTTATGAGCAAATTATGCTTCAGGAAGCAATGATTGACAATCCTCAATTCTTAATTGATGGTGATAATGCAACTATTGTGTTTAATGCAGAAGATGAAACTCCACTTACATGTGAGTTAAAACCTTACATTGATTCAGAAATAACTTACACCGAACCAGGAGTAAAAGGAGACACAGCGACCAATGCTATGAAGCCTGCAAAAATTGCAACTGGTGCTGAAATTAGAGTTCCTCTTTTTATCAATATCGGAGACAAAGTAAGAGTGGATACCCGTACAGGAGATTACAAGGAAAGACTTAAGTAACAATAACCAACATAAATTATATTAAAATCTGTTTTGAAATATCAAAACAGATTTTTTTTGTAATAATATGTCAGTTTCTCTGTCAAAAAACACAAAATATTGAATTGGCATAATTATTAACTATTTAATTCGTGAGACAAAAAGAATCTATATTTAAAGGAACTGGAACTCCATTTTTATTGGTGATAATAATATGGGCGGTTCATTTATTAAATCTCAGATTTCCAGACTATAACTTCAGTGGTTTCGGAAATTATCCAAGGGCAATTCATGGACTTTGGGGAATTTTATTTTCGCCATTTATCCATAATACTGATGACTTTTCACATATAATAGGAAACTCAGTTCCCTTATTTGTACTGAGTTGGTTATTAATCCTTAATTACAAAAAACTGTTTACTCCAGTTATCATTTTTATCTGGATATTCTCGGGAATATGTCTTTGGCTTGGAGGAAGAGAAAGCTATCACATTGGAGCCAGCGGAGTAATTTACGGATTGGCTTATTTTCTATTTTTTAGTGGGATTTTCAGCAAAAACAAACGTCAAATTTCAATTTCCTTAATCGTTGCTTTCTCATACGGAAGTATGATGTGGGGAATTTTTCCAGGTGAAGAAGGAATTTCTTGGGAAGGGCATTTATTTGGGGCGATTTCAGGAATTTTAATGGCAATTTATTTCCGAAAAAAATACTTTTCTCCAGACAAATATAACCTAAAAGTTAATCCAGAATTCGAAGAGTTTGTTGACCAATACAACGAAGTTTATCTGCAAGAACAAGCACAAATTGAAGAATTAAAAAAACTTCAAAACACCAACACTACGCTGAATGAAAACATGAAAGTGTTTTTTGAATACATTAAGAAGAAAGATGAGTAAAACGCCATTCTATTAGCCTTCTCATGTCATTCCTGCGAAGGCAGGAATCTATTATCGAGAATAAGCCTGATGAATAAGATTCCCGCTTTCGCGAGAATGACACTGATTTTTATTGATTTGTGTAAACAAAAAAAGGAACAATCTATCGATTATTCCTTTTCAAAAATTTTCATCAGCAAAAAAACTACTGCCTAATCACTTTTTACTAATAACTAAATCCTACTCTACCCAATCAGCAACAAACATATTGGTTGCTCTTCCTCCTCCATTATCTCTATTGGACGAAAAAACTATTCTTTTTCCGTCTGGAGAAAACATTGGGAAAGAATCAAAATCTTTGTCGAAAGTTATTTGTTCCAACCCAGATCCGTCCAGATTAATCATAAATAAGTTGAAAGGAAATTTCTTCGTTTTATGGTTAGAACTGAAAATTACTTTCTCTCCTGAAGGGTGAAAGAAAGGTGCCCAGTTTGCCCCTCCTAAATTCGTGATTTGTTTCATGTCGCTCCCGTCCACATTACAAACAAACAATTCCATTGCTGTAGGCTGAACTAATCCTTTGGCTAATAATTCTTTGTATTCTTTTTTCTCTATTTCTGTTCTCGGGCGAGAAGCTCTAAAAATTAGTTTTGTTCCATCGGGAGAGAAAAATGCTCCTCCATCATATCCTAATTCTGTGGTAACTTGTTTGATGTCTGTTCCATCAATATTCATGGTGTATAATTCCAAATCGCCCGAACGGTCAGAAGTAAATACTATTAAATCTCCTTTTGGCGAAACAGTAGCTTCAGCATCATATCCGTCTCTGAAAGTCAATTGTCTTTTTTGGTTTCCTTTTAGGTCTGCTACAAAAATATCAAACGTATTGTAAATTGGCCAAACGTACTTTTCACCTCTTGGGGGCTCAACAGGACAAGCCGAATCTCCTAAATGAGTAGAAGCATAAATTATTGTTGAATCTCCAGGCATAAAATAACTGCATGTTGTTCTTCCTAACCCATTGCTAATTCGCTGTGGAACAGTATTCGTGTCACTTAAATCCTGATCGATTGGCATCATAAAAATCTGATCGCAGTTGTTGCCCCAATTTCCATAATCCGATTGGAATACAAGTTTCGTGTTGTCAAAACTCCAATAAGCCTCTGCGTTGTTTCCACCAAAGGTTAGCTGTTTGATATTTGCCAAGTGAACTTCTTTGGGTGTTTCTTCATATTTCTCTGTTGCTCCAGAGTATGAATCTCCTTTGGTCTCTTTGTTTCCTCCGCAAGCAAACAATGCTGCAATGGATATTACTGTGATTAATTTTTTCATTTTGAAAATTAAATTTTAACAAAACTAATTATTTAGAGGCATTCAAAACATAATACACATCATAAAATTGATTGAATCCTAAATAGTATCTTTGTCAAGATTTATTTTTTAAAACAAATTAGCAATGAAAACTATTTTAATTTCTCTTACCTGCCTCTTTTTAATTGGTTGTTCAACTAATACACCAGAAACTAATACTGAGGACAATCTGATAAAAGATTATACCGCTGATGTTACGGTGTTGGCTGATGACGATATGGAAGGCCGAGAGGTTGGAACTGAAGGTGAAATAAAAGCAGCAAATTATATTGCTAAAAGAATGAAAGAAAATGGATTGTCTCCAAAAGGCGATGATGGAACTTACTTTCAAATTTTCTCAAGAAAAATGAAAGCTCATCCTCATGATACAATTGGAGAAGGAGAAAAAATAGAAGGAAGAAATGTCGTTGGATTTTTTGACAACGGTAAAGAAAAAACAGTGGTAATTGGTGCGCATTATGATCACCTTGGTTATGGCGAAGAAGGTTCTTTGGCTGATAGTGCGGGGCAAATTCACAATGGGGCAGATGATAACGCCAGTGGAGTTGCTGCCATGTTGGGATTGACAAAAAAATTAAAGAAAGAAAATCTATCTACTAATGTTCTGTTTATTGCATTTACTGGTGAAGAAAAGGGATTGTGGGGTTCTAATTTTTTTATTAAAAACTCTCCTATTCCGGCAGAGGAAATGGCGTATATGGTTAATATGGATATGGTGGGAAGATTAGATTCAAACAGAAGATTAGCGATCTACGGGATTGGTACTTCGCCACTTTTTAAACCTGCTTTGGACAAATGCAATACTTTTAATTTTCAGTCCAAATTTGATTCTTCTGGAGTTGGTCCATCTGACCACACTTCTTTTTATTTGGAAGATGTTCCTGTTCTACATTTCTTTACTGGTCAACACAAAGATTATCACAAACCAACAGACGACACAGAATTTATCAATTTTGAAGGAATTGAAATGGTTGCGGATTACATTGAGTCAATCGTTCTACATTTGAATGAATTTGATTCAATTCCATTTACAAAAACAAAAGAAAAATCCAATAAAGCAAGAGCTTTCAAAGTAACCCTTGGTGTAATTCCAGATTATTTATTTGACGGAAAGGGTATGCGAATTGATGGTGTAAAAGAAGATAGGCCTGCCTCCAATGCTGGAATTGAGAAAGGAGACATTGTTATCAAAATGGGTGAATTTGAAGTGAAAAACATGACGGACTACATGGATTGTTTAGGTAAATTTGAAGAGGGGATGACAGTTAAAGTTACTGTAAATAGAAATGGGGAGAAACTTGATAAAGATGTTTCCTTTTAGAACAATTCAAGTTTACAAACAACGAACTATTGAAAACATTGACATTTAAAGCAACTTTGTGCTATTAAAACTCGTATCATTGGATGTATGAAAACGCCTATTTCATTCTGGTTGGTAATATTATTGTGTTGCTCTCTATTTAAGTATCAAATATCTTATGCGGCTTGCCCAAATGTAACTCCCTCATTTTCAGCATCAACCAATGAGGTTTGTGGTCCTGGACCTGTTACAATTTCCTTCATAAATTCATCATCTGGACCCAATTCTGGGGTAAGCGGTTATCAATGGTATCTTAACGGAGCTTTATTTGCAAACACAACGGGTGTGTTTACAAGTCCTACAAGTAATATTTCTGGATACGGCACCTACAATTATATGATGATTGCATATGACTCGATCGGATTTTGTCAAGATACAGCTTATCAGGTAGTAACTATTGTTCAAAAACCTGTTGCAGATTTTAACTTCACAGGAGATACATTTTGTCCAAACGTAGCTATTCCTTTTACCAACGCTTCATCAAATACAACTGGTTCAACTTACTATCGTTGGGGCTTTACAGGAGGTGGTGCTTCAAATAATACTAATCCTACTTATTCTTTTGGCGGAGCTGGCGGAAATAGAAATATCTCCTTAATGACATTTAATTCTGCTGGATGTTCTGATACCATTGTCAAATCTCTTTTTATTTTGCCTACACCTATAATTTCTATTGGTGGAGATGATGGAGATGGAAATTTAATAAATTGTCTTGCGCCATTTGATACAGTAACTCGTCAAACAGTTGAGTTTTTTAACTTTTCTGATTCAGGAATAACTTATACTTGGGATTTTGGGGATGGAAGTCCTGCTGTTACGCAAACTTATCTAAGCAGTCCTGACACTATCTCTCATTTGTTTACTTCTTTTGGTACTTTTATTGTGGTTTGTTCAGCAGTTGACTCAAACGGATGCTTTTATAGCGACTCTCTTACTGTTGTTTTTGACAAGTATATTTCTGCTTCTTTTACCGTACCCATTTCACAAATTTCTGGGTGTACTCCTCACTTTGTTCAGCCCACAAACGCATCAGTAAACGCTACTCGATATAGGTGGAATTTTGGAGATGGTTCTCCCATCATAACCACAAACAGTTATACCGCACCTTCTCATGTTTATACTACAACTGGAAATTACACCATAACTCTTGTCGCTTCAAACGACTGTAACTCATCAACTTCAACCGTAGGGCCAATTGTTGTGAATGAGACTCCTAATATGAACTTCACGCATTCCTTAATTGGGAGAGGTTGTGCCCCTGAAACTATTACCTTCATAAACACGTCCCAATATGTTGCTCCAACAAATAATTTCGCTTGGGATATGGGAAATGGCTTTGTATCAATTGGTTCTGATCCAGCACCGCAGATATATGGCACTGGTACGTTTACTGTTACACTCGTTGGAGGAAATGGTTGTGGTTTTGATACTGTTGAGCAATCATTTATTATTGATAGCATTCCTACAGCTATTTTTACAGGAAAAGATACTAGTGGTTGTTCTCCTACAACAATTGATGCTTCAGCAATTCCTTCTGGCTATAACACATTAGGGCGTTGGTATGTTGATGGTGTTCAAGTTGCAATTGGTGATACTCTTCCAACTCAAACTTTTAGTAATACATCTGACAGTTCTGAAAATCATATTGTTAGGTATCTTCTTGGAAATCACTGTGGTTATTATGACACAAGCTTTGTTGTTACAATTCATCCTAATGCTCAGGCAATTTTAAACTCTACTCCCAACCCTATCTGTGCAGGAACAACTTTAAACCATAGTAGTATTTCTTCAGATACAACATTAAGTTATTCTTGGTCGTTTGGTGACGGAACATCAGCGGCTACAATAGGTCCCCATTCAAAAACCTATAATAGATCTGGGCTTGACTCTGTTAAATTAGTTGTTAATGGATTTTGTGGGTCCGATTCAGTTGTAAAATATATCCAAATCGACTCAATCCCTTATGCAAACGGTTGGGTTAATAATTCTGAAGGATGTTCTCCATTAAGTGTAACAGGTAATTCTGTTTCTTTTGGTAATGGAACAACAAATTTTTGGGTTCATAATGGATTTCCTATTTCATTTGTTGACTCTTTGTCTCCATATGTTTTTAATCATTCTGGAAGCGCTATTCTTTATGATTCTATTCGATATTTTATCACAAATCATTGTGGTAACTATGATACAACTTTCAATATTATAATTCATCCAGAGGTTGATGCGATTATTAATCCTTCAAGTTCTTTGATTTGTGTAGGAGATAGTGTAGTATTTAGTGATATTTCATCAGGTGATTCACTTACATACTTATGGAAATTCGGAAACGGAGACACATCAACACAAATTGGTCCACACATTAGACATTTCCCTGCTGTTGGTTCTGATACCACATGGTTAATTGTTGATGGTTATTGTGGGCTTGACTCTGTTTCTTCAATTACTTCAACAAATCCATACCCTGTTGCTGATATAATAAACGATGTAGATAGTGGATGCGAAGATTTAAGGGTTAATTTTAATAACCGGGCACCCAATGGGGCTAATTATTCTTGGTCTTTTAGTAATGCTATTCCTGGAACATCTTCTTTACACAGTCCTTCTGTGTTGTTTATCGACTCAGGTGTTCAAAACGTAAATCTTGCTGTAGATAGCTTGGGTTGTGTAAGTTATGACTCTATGCAAATTATAGTTTTCCCTGGTCCAAACCCCCTCTTTTCTTATACTCCGCTATCTGGATGTTCTGATTTGGCTGTTTCCATTACTAACAACAGTAGAGTAACCCTTGGAGATAATTATTTATGGAAATTTGGAAATGGCGATACCAGTACCCAATTTACCCCTGCGCTTCAAGTTTTTACAAATTCTTCTAACTTAATTGATAGCATATATGATATAGAACTGGTTATTTATACTAATAACGGATGTAATGATAGCTTGACACAAACAGTTAGGGTTCATCCTATTCCTGAATCAAATTTTGGTGTCTCAGATACTGTTTTCTGTGAAAAAGAAATCGTTTCTTTTTATGATAGTTCGGTTGGAGCATCTTCTTTTAAATGGTATTTTGGAGACGGGGATTCAAGCGCTTTTTCAAGTCCAACCCATTCTTATGATACCGCAGGAACTTACACCATAACTTTTATTACATCTTCATTTTGGAATTGCTCCGATACTAGCTATGATACAATTGTAGTTAATCCTAACCCGCGTGTAATATTCTATTTTGATACAGCTTGTTTATCTTTCTCAACAAATTTTTCGGACTCAACATTGTTTGGTCCAGTTACTTGGAATTGGACTTTTGGAGATGGAAACACCTCAAGTTTGCAAAACCCTACAAACCTTTATTTAAAGGATTCAACCTACTCCGTTAGTTTAGTTGTGTCTAATAATTTTGGCTGCTTTGATTCTGCTTCTCATTTTGTTGATGTTTATAAAAAACCAGATGCTGGATTTGACATCTCGGCAGCTTGTGCAAAAATCTCAACCCAATTTACAGATACTTCCGATGGTTTTCCTAATAGTTGGTTGTGGTACTTTGGAGATGGTGACTCCTCAACTTTACAAAACCCTTCACACATCTATTTGGTTGGAGGAAATTACAATGTTCAGTTAATAGTTGGTAATGCTGCTGGGTGTAGTGATACTATTACAAATACCATTACAATTACAGCTGTTCCTGGAACCTATTTTATTGCGGATACAGTTTGTTTAGGTTCACCCACATATTTTATAGATTCATCCTCTCTCACTTATCCTGTTTTAACAAGGCTTTGGGACTTTGGCAATGGAAATAGCTCAACCCAAACAAACCCTGTTTATCAATTTATTAATGCTGGTGTTTATTCTGTCTCTTTATCCATAACAAATATCAATGGTTGTGACAGTACTTATGTTGGATCAGTTGTTGTTCTGCCAGAGCCCTCCGCTTCATTTTTATATGATACTGTATGTTTTGGGGATTCAACTCGATTCACAAATACTTCTTCAGGAAACATTCAATATTCTGTTTGGAATTATGGTGATGGGTCTCCTTTGGACACAAACTCTAATTCTGTAACTCATCATGTTTATGCAAATAGTGGAGCATTTCTTGTAAGTTTAATTATAACAAATAATAGTGGTTGTGTTGATACTGTGTCACATATTGTTTTTGTTGAGGCTCAACCTAATGCAAACTTTTATCCAATAAATGATTCCGTTTGTCTTAATAAATCTACAAGCTTTATTAACACAAGTGTTGGTGGCACGAATTATTTATGGCGTTTTGGGGATGGAAATACAAGCAGTTTAACAAACCCTATTCATACTTACTCATCGTCCGGAGCGTATTTAGTTCAATTAATATCTACAAGTTCATTTGGGTGTATAGATAGTATAGTTGACACCTTACATGTTCTTAGCAATCCTATTGCTGACTTTATAGTTGACACGGTCTGTTTTACCCATGAATCTTATTTTACAAATATTTCCTTAGGAACTTCTTTAAAATATTCCTGGACCTTTGGTGATGGTTATGTAGATACGGTTTCCAATCCAATACATTTATACCCTAAAGATAGTAATTACCAATCCTCATTGGTTGTTACTGATATTTTTGGTTGTACAGACACTTTGATAAGAACTGTCACTGTCCTGCCCAAAACTACTTCCAACTTCGACTACTCTACTGCTTGTGAGACGAGGCCTATTCTATTCTCTGACTCTACAATAGGTAATCCTATCTCTTGGAGATGGAACTTTGGGGATGGGAATATGGACTCTGTCCAAAACCCTATTCACTCTTATGCAGACTCTGGGGTGTATAGCGTTACGCTTATTACCACTAACGCCCAAGGGTGTTCAGATACTATCGTCAAAACGGTTGTGGTTTCTCCATTGCCTGTGGCTGGGTTTGTCTCAGATACTTCCTGTCCTGGTACTGTTATTTCTTTTGTAGACA
>JBMYYT010000082.1:0-265 GCA_049609665.1 Flavobacteriales bacterium
GCTTTATTAGCAGTATCAGTATTGATGTCTTGTGGAAGTGATGCTGTTGAAGCAACTGACGCAAAAAAAGTAGAAGAAACAGCTATTACAGCAACATACTCAACTCTTGGAGACCAAAATCAAGTAGATTGGAAAGCATGGCATTTTGGAAAAACAGCAGAGCGATTTGGGCATGTTACAATTAAAAGTGGTGAAGTAATTACCGAAAAAAATCAATTGGTGTCAGGTAAATTTGAAATAGACATTGAAAACCTAACAGTTGAAA
>JBMYYT010000082.1:275-10026 GCA_049609665.1 Flavobacteriales bacterium
TCTAATACTAATAATATTTTTGACGAAGTTGTAGCAGATGAAGTTTTTGAAAAAATAGAAGAAATTTACAAAAGAGAAGAAAAGCATCCATCGGAAAATTATAGTAATTTGGCAAATTTAACAGTAACAAGTATTGAAGATTCAGCTAAAGCTGCAAACTTACAAGGTCACTTAACAAGTGGTGATTTTTTCCTAACTGATTCTTTTCCAACAGCTTCTTTTGAAATCACTAGCGTAGACACTATGTCTGGAGATTTCAATTCAAAAGTTAGCGGAAACTTAACTATAAAAGGTATTTCTAAAAACATTACATTCAATGCAAATACGAATATTACTGAAGATATGGTTTCTGTTTCTTCTGAAACTTTTGAAGTAAATAGATTAGATTGGGATTTAAATTATAAAGCTGAAGGATTTGCAGGTGTTATTGCAAATGAATCAATTCATAATGATATCGCTTTTACTATCAATGTGAGCGTGAACAAATAATTACTCATTATTTTTATTTTAAAAAAACCTGAAGCAATGCTTCGGGTTTTTTTTATATTTATAAATGAACAAAATAGTTATTCTATTTGCGTTAGCACTTATAAGTTTTAAACTTATTCCTAATGAAATAATTCCTTCAACGGAAAAGATTCAAGTAAAAAAACTAAATCTTAAAAAACATATCGTTTTCAACACTGTTACAAACGCTTCAATATCTTGGAAGGCTTGGCATTTTGGAAAGACTCATGAAAGGTATGGAAAAGTACCTATCTCAAAAGCTGAAATTTACATTAAAAGAAAGAAGTTGAAAGGAGGAATAGTTGAGTTTTCAATTGAAAATCTGACGGTTGAAAATTTTGGAGAAAGAAAAGAGAAAGAATATTTGACGAATCATTTAAAATCAGCGGATTTCTTTGAAACGGATTCATTCCCAACTGCTTATTTTGAAATCTCAAAAGTAAAAAAATCAAAAGGGGAATATTCTCATCTAATATCAGGAAACCTCCAAATTAAAAACATTAGCAGAAACATAACTCTGCCTTGTAACTACAATTATTACAAGGACAGTGTGCAATTAAGTTTCAAACCCTTTGAAATCAATCGAAATGATTGGAAACTAACCTATCATAATAGCGAAACATCTGGAATATCCTCTGACTATTTGATTGACAATGGAATTGGTTTTGAAATTGACTTTTGGATAAAAAGAAAATAAAAAAATCCCTTAGTATCAACTAAGGGATTTTTTTTGCAATTAATTCAATATTGAATTAGAAAAATATTGAGCGGGAGACGGGGCTCAAACCCGCGACCCTCAGCTTGGAAGGCTGACGCTCTATCAACTGAGCTACTCCCGCTAAAGAGTTTTCAAAAGTATTATTTTTTAAACTACTAAACTAATAATCCGTTAGTCTTTTTTACTCCTTCTGCACTTTCAGCTAATTTTGCTTTCTCAGCATCAGATAATGAAATTTCCACAATCTTTTCAATTCCATTTTTACCTAAGATTACTGGAACACCAATACATAAATCAGATAATCCATACTCACCATCTAATAAAGTAGAACATGGGAACATTTTCTTTTGATCGCAAGCAATAGCTTGAACCAATCCAGAAACTGCAGCACCTGGAGCGTACCAAGCCGAAGTTCCTAATAAACCTGTTAATGTTGCTCCTCCTACTTTCGTTTCTTGAACTACGTGTTCTTTTTGGTCATCGCTAATAAACTCAGAAACAGAAACTCCATTTCTTGTTGCTTTATTAATTAATGGAACCATTCCTTTATCAGAGTGTCCTCCAATTACCATTCCGTCAATATCCGAAATTGGACAACCTACAGCCTCAGCTAATCTGTATTTGAAACGTGCTGAATCTAAAGCTCCTCCCATTCCGATAATTCTATGCTTTGGAATATCAGTAGTTTGGTGAACCAAATAAGTCATTGTATCCATTGGGTTCGAAACCACTATAATAATAGTCTCAGGAGAATGTTCAATTAATGAAGAAGATACCGATTTCACAATTCCTGCATTAATTCCTATCAATTCTTCTCTTGTCATTCCCGGTTTTCTTGGAATACCAGAAGTAATTACACATACATCACTACCCGCAGTTTTTGAATAATCATTGGTGCTTCCAACAATTTTTGTGTCAAATCCATTCAAAGAGGCAGTTTGCATAAGGTCCATTGCTTTTCCTTCTGCATATCCTTCTTTGATATCTAATAAAACTACTTCGGATGCGAAATCCTTAATTGCGATATACTCAGCACAACTTGCTCCTACTGCTCCAGCTCCTACTACGGTTACTTTCATAATGATTATTTGGGTTTAAGTGAATTAATAATTTTAAGTGACAAAAGTACGAATTTTAGACAAATTATTTGTTATTTAGTGGGTAAAGTTGTTGGAATTTTAAAAGAGCTTTTTGTTCAAATTACAAAAAGCTTTTACGAATAAGCAACCTCTATACATTCAATCCGTTTTACTAATGAAAATTGAAAAACATTGACGAAAGAAGAGTTAAATGAAGTCATTAAACAATGTATCAAGAAAGAAAAAAAGGGACAAGAACTCTTTTTCAAACATTTCTATGGTAAGATGATGGTAGTTTGCTTGAGGTATGCACGTGATTCTGACGAAGCACAGGACATACTTCAGGATGCATTCATGAAAGTGTTTGATAATTTACAAAAATATGAGGTAACGGGATCGATAGAAGGTTGGGTAAGAAGAATATTCACAAACACAGCCATAGATCATTACCGAAAACATAAAAATAAATTTAACATCGAGGAGGATGGAAGAATTGAAGATGAGGATAGTTATTATAATGAATTAGAAGAAAATGACAGCATATATAGCAAGATAAAGCCTGATGATATTTTGGAAGCTATGGAACAATTGTCTCCTGCTTACAAAATGGTATTTAATTTATATGCGATAGAAAACCATACGCATCAAGAAGTGGCTGAAATTCTTGACATTAGTCCAGGGACCTCAAAATCCAACTATGCTAAAGCCAGAGTAAAAATAAAACACATATTAGAAAAAAAGTTTCACTTGACGTGAACAACAACATAGAATGAAAAATAATTTTGAAGATATAATCAGAGAATCTCTCAACAATCATGAGGTTCCTTACGAAGCCGGAGCTTGGGAGAAATTCCAATCTAATTTGCCTGCTTCTACTCCTTTCTATAAATCCAAATGGTTTATAGGAGGTGTTGCTGTATTGGCTATTATTGCAGGAACTTCAATCTTCCTTAACACTGTTGGTGATAACATTACATCAAACATTGTTTCAGATTTGAATAAGAAAGTTTTAGCTTCTGGAGAAAGCAGTTCAAATAAAAATAATGAAACTGAAACTTCTACTGTTAGTTCGGAAGAAAATACAGATAATGAAGAATCTTCTTCTAAGTACATAGTTCAAATCGATACTACCGAAATTAAAACTCCAAACACAACTGACAATAATAATTCTGACCCTGAATGGATAAAAGGTCCTGGGTTTGCAACCAATCAACCAAACGACAAGGAAGATAAAACCCCTGCGAGTAAACCCTCAGAAAACAAAAAACCAGCTACAAATGACGATAAAGTAAAATCTAACGTAGAAACAAAACCTAAAACTCCAGAGGTAAAGATTAGAAAAATATATAAAAACAGTTTCAACTTAGCCAAAACAGCTTGTGAAGGAGAATCAATTAACTTAACTCCAAGCAGTTACTCTCCAAATCATACTTACAAATGGATAATCAATAATGGATTAACTTCTTTCAAAGGAAGAAACATTACCTATAATCCTTCAGTAACTGGCAACACAAGTGTTAAACTTATTGTTATTGATGAAAATGGAAAAGAACTTACTTCGGTTACTAAAACTACTGTGGTAAATAAAAAACCTGAAAATGCCATTCAAATCAATGAGGAAGAGAACACAACCTATAACTCTTTTGAAGTGACGAGCTTTAACTCAGGAAACTCAGTGTATTGGAATATGGGAGATGGAACTACAAGTTCCGAAAACACTTTCAATCACACTTACAAACAAGCTGGAATTTATACTGTCGAATATACCCTAACCAACAGAAACGGTTGTCATTTAACCGAAACTAAAAAAATAGAGGTTAAAGGATTGTATAATATTCGTCCAGATTATGGATTCTCGCCAAATGGAGATAACATTAATGATAATTTCTTACCAGAAGAATTAAAGACTTTAAATGTTCCTTTTGAAATGTCAATTTACTCAAGGAGTGGTCAACAAATTTATACTACAAAATCCAAAGACAGACCTTGGGATGGAAACCTACAAGATGGGTCAAGAAGTCCTTTCGGAACTTATGTTTGGGTGGTAACTTTAACCAACGAATATGGAGTAAGTGAAGTGTATAAAGGAACTATCACCAATGTGACGAATTAAACGTGTATTTCTTAACGTTTTTTAGTATATTCGTTACTTAATTATCATTTTTAATGAAAAAGCTAATCTTATCTATTCTGCTTTTGGGATTATTCCTAATTGGGACCTCACAAGAATCACTAAAAAACAAATTGTTAGAGGTTTATTCGGCTGAGATTACAAATGGAATTCTTGAAAACTGTCAGAAGAAAAATTACTATTCCAATTTAATTTTCCATTCTTATTCCCTTACTAAATTCAAAAAAGAAAAAAAGGATGCTTCTGCACAAGTAATCAAATCTTTGAACTACAAAAATAGTGATGGCACAACCACAGTGTTAAGTCCAAAGAAAATTATTGAAATGATGAACAATGGAAGTTTCAATATCATGAGAGTCAAACTCCCAAGAGATTTAAAAAAATCCACCTCATTTATTTTAGGCAATACTTTTCATAGTATCACCCTATTTTCTCAAGAATACATTAATAATTTAACAAAAAAACAAAAATGTTAAGAAACCTTTTTACTCTCTTATCTTTTGTTTCTATTGGCTTTTTCGGCTTTAGCCAGACTTATAACATGTCTAATGGAGTTGACACTACATGCAGCGGAACATTTTATGATGATGGGGGTTTAGGTTTATATGCCAATAATGCAAACTTTACCCAAACTTTTTGCAACACTCTTCCGGGAAGAGTAATGAGAGTTAATTTTTCCGCATTTCAAACGGAAGCTGGGTTCGATTTTTTATGTATTTACGATGGTCCTACTACTGCAAGCCCATTAATTGGATGTTATAGCGGAGTTGCGACACTTACTGGACAAAGTTTCACTTCCTCTAGCGGTTGTCTAACTTTCAATTTCACTTCTGACGCTTCAGTTAATCAAAATGGATGGACAGCAGCTTTAACTTGTGCATTTGCTTGTCAAAGTTTAAATGCTTTCGTGGATAGTGTTTCTCCAGAACCAGATACAAGTGCTTTAAAAATAATAAGAGCCTGCCGAGGAACCTCAGTTGATTTATTTGGGAGCGCGACTTATCCTGCAAGTGGAACTTTTTACAATCAATCCAATGCCACATCTACTTTTGAATGGAAAACTGGAGATGGTTTTTCAACCACGGGCCAAAATATTAGCCACACTTTTAATATTAATGGGATTTTTGATGTCACGTTAATTGTGAAAGACACTATTGGTTGTCCAGATACCTCTTACGCTGCAAGAGTTATTGTATCTGATGTTCCCACCTTTAAAGGAGCATTATTTTTTCCAGACGATTCCATTTGCCTTGGTGATACAGCAATAATATCAGTCCCTACTGAATTTATTCCTTTCGTTCCACCAGTCTTAAATGCAGCTGGAACAACATTTCTCCCAGACGGAACAGGTGTATCGTATTATGACACAATAAATGTATCCGTATTTGATCCAACTGCAACCTTTCAGTCTGGTTTTCTTGAAAAAGTATTCATCAATATGGAACATTCTTATTTAGGTGATTTGGAAATGAGAATATCTTGTCCCAACGGTTCTTTCGCTATTCTTAAAGATTATCCTGGTGGTGGTGGAACACATTTAGGTGAGGCTGTAGATCCTGGAATAACTCCTGTTCCATTGAATCCAGGAATTGGGTACAACTATGAATTTACCCATAGAACACCAACTTATGGCACAATGGTAAGCGAATCTGGAAACTATCAACATAATTTCACAGATGTTCTTGGTAATAACTATACAGGACAAAATTATTTACCTGCTGGAAGCTATACCCCTTTTCACAATATCAATACGAGACTTGCTGGTTGTCCGTTAAATGGAGATTGGATAATTACTGTTACAGATAATTTAGCTGTTGACAATGGATATATTTTTTCTTGGGGATTAAAATTTGATTCTTTAATTAGTCCACCAACAGGTATTACTTCAATATTACCTTCCAGAGATTCGGCCTATTGGTCTTCCTCTCCGCTAATACTATCAACACCCAATGACTCAACGATTGTAACCAGTCCAACAGTTTCTGGATCCTACTCTTTCACTTATAATATTGCGGATAATTCAGGTTGTACTCACGATACTACTTTAACTTTATTTGTAAAACCTAAACCAACATCAGATGCTGGGATGGATTTTACAACTTGTAGACTTGATTATCAATTGGCGGGTATTCAAACTCCTGGAGCAACTTCAAATTCTTGGTCCTATTTTTCAAACTCTTCTACTGGAAATTCAACAATTAGCAATAGTGGAATTTACAATCCTAACACCACTGTTAATGAGTTCAGTACATTCAATTATATTTTAGAAGAGGTAGTAGATGGATGCCCAACTTATCCTGATACTGTTGAAATAACTCATTATATAATTCAAAACACTATTGATATTTCAGTCTCAAAAGACACCATCTGTTTGCCAGAGGGAGTGACATTTACCAATAACTCAAACATGACCAATTTTGATACAGTCTATTGGGAATTTGGAGATTTAAACACAAGCATGGCTCCGGCATCTGTTGTTCATAATTATTCAAATATTGGATGCTATGATGTGAAAATTACTTTGACCAACTTGCTTGGATGCAAAGTAGATTCTGTTTTCCCAAACTTTGTCTGTGCCTATCCATCAGTTACAGCTGATTTTATTTTCGATCCAACTGAAACATTTGTTCCGCAAACCCTCATTAACTTTACAAATACATCAACAGGTGGAACTCAATATTCATGGGATTTTGCTGGATTAGGAACTTCTATCTTACAAGACGACAACTATGAATTTCCAAAAACAGTAGGAGGTAATTATCCTGTAACCTTAACGGTAACTAATGAAGGTGGATGTAGTGATGCAATTACAAAAACTGTAATTATTAAAAACCCTTTAAGTTTTTGGGCTCCCAGTTCTTTTACACCCAATGATGACGGAACAAATGACAAATTCAGCTTTGTATTTAATAATTTAGACTTCCGTGATTATTCACTAAAAATCTTTAACAGATGGGGAGAGCTATTAGTTAGCACTACCGATCCATTATTCGAATGGGATGGAACTCACAACGGAGTTAACCTTCCAAACGGCAGCTATGTATGGAAAGTTAATGGTGTAGAAGATTTTGAAGGAGAAACTTTTTCTAAAATAGGTCACATTACTATTATTAGATAATAATAGTTTTTTCTATTTTTAACTTATGAAAATTGGAATAATAGGTGGTGGAGCTGCAGGATTTTTTGCTGCGATTCATGCGAAAGAAAACTTTCCCGAGAGTGAAGTTATTATTCTTGAAAAATCTCAAAAGTTACTCTCCAAAGTAAAAATCTCAGGCGGTGGAAGATGTAATGTAACTAATGGTTGTACTTCTATTTCCGAATTAGCAAAAGCTTATCCAAGAGGAGAAAAAAAACTAAAACAAGCATTCCGAGAATTCAACACCAAACACACTATGGAATGGTTCGAGAAACGAAATGTCCCATTAGTTATTCAAGATGACAATTGCGTCTTTCCAGTTTCTCAAGACTCACAATCAATTATTGACTGTTTTATGAACGAAGTCGAAAGACTAGAAATCAGAATAGAAATCGGAAAAGGAGTTGAAGAAATAAAACCAATCGAAAACAAACTAAGTGTTACTTTCAGAGGGAATGAATTGGAATATCTATTTGATAAAGTGATAGTTGCAACTGGAGGATCCCCTAAAAGAAAAGGATTGGAATGGTTGGAAAATCTGGGTCATAAAATAGAAGACCCTGTTCCTTCTCTTTTTACTTTCAATATGCCCAGCGAAAATGTTACAGAATTAATGGGAATTGTGGTGGAACAGAACTTAACTGCTATCCAAGGAACCAAATTAAAATCGGACGGACCTCTTTTAATTACCCATTGGGGAATGAGTGGCCCTTCAATATTGAAATTATCGGCTTTTGGAGCTCGAATTCTTGCTAATAAGAACTACGAATGTAATTTACAAGTAAATTGGGTTAACGAACCTAATTATGAGAGAGTAATGGATGAATTAAAGTCAATCATTCAATCAAATGGGAATAAGCAAATACAGAACTTCAGAGCTTACCTCCTACCTGAAAGATTATGGCTTTTTCTAATTAATAAAATAGAAATTCCTTTGACAAAAAAATGGAATGAACTGGGTAAGAAAAATCTAAATAGACTGTGTAATTTACTTACAAACGATGTTTATTCAGTAAAAGGAAAAACTACTTTCAAGGAGGAGTTTGTTACTTGCGGAGGAATTAGTTTGGACAGCATAAATTTCAAAACCATGGAGAGCAAAGTGACTCCAAATCTATATTTTGCAGGAGAAATTATGGATATTGATGGGATTACCGGAGGATATAATTTTCAAGCAGCTTGGACTACAGCTTTTATTGCTGGGAAGCTCCAATAAAAAAAGCACCCACAGAGGTGAGTGCTTATTAAAATTTCATAATCTATAAACTATCTTTTCCTTGGAGTTCTTCCTCCTGTACTTGGTTTAGCTACATTCCTTTCAGGGTTTGCCACTTTACTACCTCTTGGGTTAGGAGCAACAACTTGTGTATTTACAGTTATAACTTTAGTCTTAACCTCAACTCCTCCAGATACATGAACAGCTCTTATAACAACAACATTCACTCCCGGATTAAGAGCCATTGTTCCATCAAAGATAAATTTCTCAGTTCCTGTTTTATTAAACGAATATTTTGTGAAGGATTTACCATTAATAGTAATCGTCAATTTCGATTGTCCCGTAATTTTTTGTACTTCTCCAGTCAGTGTAACTTGATTGTTTTTAACTACCGAAGTATCAACATTAGGAGTGAACACATTAATAATAGGTTTAATAATTTGCGATGAAGTAACAGAAATTGTCTTAGTACTTGTTCCACAATTAGTTGATGCAGTAACTACAATTGTATTGCTCCCACTTCTCAATTTCAATGAGGCACTATATGTTTTTGAAGAAGAATTAAAACTAAAGTTTTGATTAACTCCATTCAATTTAACCTGCATATCTGATTTGTTAGGGATATTTGTGAAACTTCCCGAAACTGTCATTGCACTTCCATTAACTTTTGTTCCATTTCTTGGGCTTGATATTGAAACTGTTGGTTTTGGACAAGGTGCTGTATAACTTACTGTTATAGTTTTAGAATCTGTTCCACAGTTAGTTGTGGCTGTAACTACAACTACGTTATTTCCGCTCTTTAAAGTAAGAGAAGCAGAAAATGATTTAGTAGATGTACTGTAATTAAAAGGGACGTTTACTCCATTCAATTTAACCTGAATCTGAGATTTTGAAGTTACATTTATTGCGGTTCCAGAAACTTGAGCACTTGGACCAGGAAACGAAGCTCCATTTTTTGGAG
>JBMYYT010000083.1:0-9991 GCA_049609665.1 Flavobacteriales bacterium
AGTAGTCTCTTCAGACAGACCTCTAATCTCAGCTACTAGTTCTGGAAACTCATCAAGTACCATATTGGTAAGATCCCCACCATCGTCAAGAATCATATTGAGTGGCTGACGATCTTCTCCGAAGAAAAGGGTCTGCTCGATACACCAGTTGAATTCCTCTTCGTTCATCCCTTTCCAAGCGTAAACTGGAACTCCAGTTGCTGCAATAGCTGCGGCTGCTTGATCTTGAGTAGAAAAAATGTTACAAGAAGACCAAGTTACCTCCGCCCCAAGAGCAGTTAAAGTTTCGATAAGTACTGCAGTTTGGATAGTCATGTGAAGACATCCTGCAATTCTTGCTCCTTTAAGTGGTTGTGATGGACCAAACTCTTCTCTGATTGACATTAATCCTGGCATTTCAGCCTCAGCCAATCTAATTTCTTTTCTTCCCCATTCAGCTAAAGAAATATCTTTAACTTTGTAAGGCAATGTGTTATTTTTTACTTCGCTCATAATTGTTTTAAAATTTAGCACAAAGATACTACTTACTTTTGAAATAATCAACTCTTAGTCAATGGCAAAATCTAATCTTTCATTTCATCCAACAATTCACCTTTGGGAAATTACCGAATCTCTTGAGGAACTGCTCGATATTCCTGAACTTACCGAAGATGAAGTTAACATTGTGATGTCGTTTAGAAAAAATAATCGAAAGAAAGAAATATTAGCTTCTCGTGCTCTTTTACAATCTGTTATTCCGGGAGCTCATATTCATTATGTCAACAAAAATCCGCAACTTACAGATATTGACAAAGAAATATCTATTACTCACTCGGATAACAAAGTGATGATTCAGCTCAAGGAAAAAGATGAATTATGCGGAGTGGATTTACAAGAAATCACAGACAAAGCGATAAGAGTAAAAACTAAATTTCTTCATCCGAGCGAAATTAAACGAATGGACGAACATGAATTTGACACTTTGTTACTTTGTAATTTGTTCTGGTCAGCAAAAGAAACTGCCTACAAAGCCTTTGCTAACATTTGTGAACAAGAAGAAGTGATTGAGTTTAAAACTCAGTTTATTTTTAAAGAGATTGATTCTGAAAACAATACAATGAAAGGACAGTTTATTGAAAAGAATAAACGAACGGAGTTTACCCTTGGGTTCTCTGTTCAAACGGATTATGTGGTGAGTTGGTTTGAGGAGTGACTTTCATAGGTTAGCCACAGAGTGGCTAAATATTCATAGAATTAAATAATAAGAGTAAACAAAAGCTCCGTTAGGAGCGAAATAAAAAACATGGCAAATACCTACACCCAACTCTATTTTCATATTGTTTTTGCCGTAAAAGGTAGAGAAAATCTAATTTCCGAAAAATGGAAAGAGGAATTGTACAAATACATTTCAGGTATAATTGCCAGCAAAGAACAAAAATTGATGATAATTAATGGGATGCCCGATCATATTCATTTGTTGGTAAGTACAAAACCAAGTTGCAACTTATCTGATTTAGTGCGAGACATTAAAGCCAATTCTTCCAAGTGGATTAATGACAAGAATTTTGTTCAGGGTAAGTTTGAATGGCAAACAGGTTTCGGAGCTTTTACGGTTAGTCAATCTGGAGTTAATAAGGTGATTCACTATATTAAGAATCAGGAAAAGCACCACAGCAGCAAATCTTTTAAAGAAGAATATATTGATTTTCTTGAATCTTACGAGGTGGATTATAATTCTAAATACATATTTGATGATAAATAATATCGCTTCTCTAGAGCTAACAAACTACAAATTCTATTGATTCTATGAATATTAAACTCCTCTGGAGTTAGATTGAGGCATTTATTCTTCGAGTTTCCCATCTAAATTCCTAAGTGATAAAATCCTTTGTTGTAAACGGACATGAACATATTTGCTTATTTAGAAAAGCCACAGAGTGGCAACCTGTTATTAGAATTAAACATCCAGAGTAAACAGAAGCTCCATTAGGAGCGAAATAGAAAACAGCATGAATATTTCTTATCCAAAAATATTATCTCAACATATTCTGAACAATTTGTTTTAGATAAAATTTACAAATACAATATTGATAATAGATAGTTTCGCTCCTCTGGAGCTTGAAAACCATCTATTCTATTGATTCTATTAATATTGAACTCCTCTGGAGTTATATTGAGATTTTTATTCTCGGGTTCTCTGTTAAAGAGGATTATGTGGTAAGCTGGTTTGAGAAATGATTATTGTTTATTTGGGATTCCAAAAATATAACTTTGCTTTTTTTTCCATAAAATTTTTGCTTCATCACCCAAATAATAAGAAAGACTCATAATACTATTTTTATCTGATTGTTCAATATAAACTTCCAAATCTTTATTAAGAAAATTTATTTTCCTAAAAAACTGAGATTCAGCGCCAAACTCTTGATAAACATAATCTTTACTATTACAATGATGCATAAACTGATACCCATTAATTGTAAAGTCAAAGTTAATCTTAAGTGAATCAATTCGTAAATAAATATGGGTTATATAATTAGAATCTAAAGGACTATGAACTATGGTCAATCCTTTAGGGATCTCATTAAGGATAATATATGCGCTATCGTCATATAACAAATCACCATCTTCGTTATATTGATTTTCTAATCTCATAAATTCAGAATCGAAATTATAAATTTCATTAATGCAATTTTCCTTACATCTATAGTTCGTATTTATAATCTTGACTTCAATTCTTCTATTAATCAAATATAATGAATCATGGATTCTCCTTTCTGCATTTTTTATTTTATCCTCTGAAATAATTGGATATGTTTCACCATAACCTTTAGCCAAAATTCTACCAAATTCAATATTACCTTCTTTCATTAAGTTTCTTTTGATTGCTTCAACTTTTCTCAATGAAAAATCCAGATTATAAGAATAAGAACTTCTTTGATCTGTAAAACATCCTATTTCTATAGCTAAATGCTTATTTGAATTTAGAAAATGGATAATACTATCAAAAGAAGATTTTGATATTGGAATAACATCTTTAGTAGAGGTTTGATAAAACCCTGTATTTTTTAAAATTTTTCTTTGACCAACTTCGATTGATTTCGAGTTAAAATCTAAGGGTGGCAATTCGTTTTTCAGTATGGTGATAATTGTCCTTCTATTCTGTTGATGCAGTATCTCTTTTTCTTCTTTACCAACTTTTGAGATGGAATCTAACTCAACTATGGGTTGGCTTTCTCCATATCCTTTTGCAATAATTCTTTTTGAATCAATACTTCCTTTCCGGCATATTTCTTCTTTGAAATTATCAGCTCTTCGTTGAGATAAAGTTTGATTAGCCTTATCTGAACCTCGTTGGTCTGTGTGAAAGGCTATTTCAATAGAAACCTCTGGATTATTTTTAAGAAAATCTCCAATACTATCGAGAATTTCTTTAGGGTAATGATATTCTGGTTGTGACCGACAAGGTGTTCCGAAAACAAAATCAATTTTCAAAGATTTCTTTTGACCAACAAAAACAGTTGTATCAGTCAATTCAAATCGCTCCGGAATTTGAGAAAGTGAAAACTCTCCAAATAGAACAGTGAAAAATAAACAAAGTAATAGCTGCTTCATAGTTAAGTAAACGCAAAAAAGCTAAATAGTTACTATTTCTTTGAAAACAATTTCAAAGAAAACTTCCCAAACAGCATAAACAACAGCAACACAAACAATCCACCAAGTACAAATCCATTTTGCAGGATTTCTTCATAGTTATAATTCACCAAGAGTAATACAATAACAATAACCAATTGTAGCACTCCATAAGCGATATTACCAGATGGAGAATAACCAAATAATCCTAAATAACGAGTTTTGGTTAATCCAAAAATAGTGTGAGCCAATGAATTGACTATTAGCGCTCCTATGATAAAATCAATAAAATTCATCTTACTTATTTTTAACGTATATCAACTTAATTTTTCTGTTTCCACTTGCTGATTCACGGTGTTCCAATTCAAAGTTTTTGATGGATTTAATCAATGGCGTTAATTTCTGAAACCCATAATTTCTGGCATCAAAGTTTGGCATTTTCTTTTGTATCAATCCCCCAACATCACCCAAGAAAGCCCAACCTTCGTCATCGCTCAAATCATTGATTGAAGTTGCAATTAAACTTATTACTTTTGGTGTAATCTTATCTACCTCACTTTTTGATTTAGATTTGTCTTCGTCTGTTGATTTGGACTGCGATTTTAAGATTTCGATATAAATAAACTTATCGCAAGCCACC
Organism: Flavobacteriales bacterium; assembly: GCA_049609665.1. Taxonomy (GTDB): domain Bacteria; phylum Bacteroidota; class Bacteroidia; order Flavobacteriales_D; family CAJJDF01; genus CAJJDF01. The sequence continues at coordinate 4,250 of JBMYYT010000083.1, forward strand.
ACAAAAGGCTCTGGAGTCTTCTTCTCTCCTATTCCAATTACGTTTTTGCCAGCTTCTCGCAATCGAGTTGCTAATCGAGTGAAATCACTGTCACTGGAGACAATACAGAATCCATCTACTTTCTCGGAATATAGAATATCCATTGCATCAATAATCATTGCTGAATCCGTGGCATTTTTTCCTTTGGTATAAGCATATTGTTGGATAGGAGTTATTGCATTTTCAAGCAATACATTTTTCCATTTGGTTAATCCTGGGTTGGTCCAGTCGCCATAAATACGCTTAATTGTAGGATTGCCATATTTAGCAATTTCCTCCATCATTTCTTTCACATAAGCCGAGGGAATATTATCTCCGTCTATTAATACTGCTAAGTTTTTGTCCATTTTAATATTTTAATTTAAAAAATAATATTCCGCTCCTGTTTTCTTTAATTTATACATATGACTTCCATCACAATTATAACAATTAAATGAATCAGCCTTTAACAAAAAAGATTTTTCATTGGTGTATATTTTAAAAGTAACCTCATGAGGATATCCGATATCGGGAACGGATATATTTCCCTCTAAAGTATTTTTACTATCCTTTGCTGCTCGAATTATTGTCTTATTAATACCAATAGAAATTTCGAGACTGTCAATACTCATTTTTAGTTCATTTTCAAACATAAAATGATGTCCCCATGTTGCATGGTTACTTTTGGATAAAAATTTCATTATTCCATACCCGATAAATGAAATCAATAGAAAAGATATGAACAGCTTTTTAATCATTATCACTTAATAGCTAAGTTTAATTAAAGTTACTATTAAAAACTCGGTTTATAATCACTCCTATCCGTCTTAACTATCTTCAACAGAAATATACCTGCCTCAAGTAGTTCTAAAGAATTTTTAATCTCAGAATTTAATAAACTCATTACTTCCTTATATTCTCCATAGACTTGAGTACTTAATGGATTCTCCAAAACCGTTAACCCAGAAGCTCTTAATTTCTTGATAAAGTCTTTGATTGGTGGTTCGTAATCGTCCTGCAACGGGGTGAGTGTAAGTTCTACGGATATTTTCATTGTATATTTAGGTATAAAATGTCTTCGACTCCGCTCAGACAGACCTTTCTGTCACACTGAGCGGAGTCGAAGTGTTATTCATTAGCGAATATAATTAGTTTATTTCTTCAATCATTAAATCAATAACTCCTTCACCCGGCATAAATCCCATCAATCAACCCAGCAAACTTCTCCATTACAACATTTCGTTTTAATTTTAAAGTTGGAGTTAATTCACCCGAATCAATACTCCATTCTTCAGCTAACACTCTGATTTTCTTTACTTTTTCCCATTGGGCAAAATCTTTGTTATACTTTTCTATTTCTCTGTCAAACTTATTGATAACTTGCTCATTTTTAACCAAGTCGTCATTTCCAGAATAGGCAATGTTTTTTTCATCTGCCCAATCTCTTAATTGTTCAAAAGCGGGAACAACAAGTGCTGCAGTGTGCTTTTTGTTTTCTCCAATCACCATGATTGTTTCAATAAATGGAGATAACTTAAATTTATTTTCCATCAATTCTGGAGAAACATATTTACCACCCGAAGTCTTGAAAATTTGTTTGATTCTACCCGTAATTTTAAGGAAATGAGTATCTACAAATTCTCCTTTATCGCCTGTATGGAACCAACCGTCTTTATCAATTACTTCATCCGTTTTTTCTTGATTTTTGTAATACCCTTGCATCACATTTGGTCCTTTGACCAAAATCTCACCTGTCTCTGCAATTTTTACTTCTACCGTTTTCAATACTTTTCCCACAGTTCCAACTCTTACCCCATCATTAAATTCACTAATTACACTCACAACTGGCGAAGTTTCTGTTAATCCATATCCTTCGTAAATAGGCATTCCTGCTGCATAAAATACTCGCATTAAGCTTGACTCCAAAGCTGCACTTCCAGAGACTATCACTTTAATATTCCCACCCAAAGCTTCCTTCCATTTACTGAAAATTATTTTTCGCGCAATTTTTAATTTGAAATTATAAAAACCTCCTTTATTAATATCCCATTCTTGACCCAGTCCAACTGCCCAGAAAAACAACATTCGTTTGATTCCTGTTAAATCCTCTCCTTTTGCAATAATTTTAGCATATACTTTTTCAATCAACCTAGGTACTGCGGTAAATAAATCAGGTTTTACTTCTTTGATGTCATCCCCAATTGTTTCAAGGGATTCGGCAAAATAAACTGAAACTCCCAAATATTGGTACAAATACAAAATCATACGTTCAAATACGTGACAAACAGGAAGAAAACTTAATGCCTTAGCATCTTGATTTACAGGCACTCTATCCATACTATCCAATACATTACTCACCAAGTTACTGTGAGATAACATCACGCCTTTAGGCAATCCTGTAGTCCCAGAAGTGTAAATTAATGTAGCTAAATCTTCCGTTTTTACGCCATCTCTTAATACTTCAACTTCATTGTTTGGTATATCTTTTCCTGCATCTCCTATTTCTTGCCAGTTTTTTGCTCCTTTTACGTCTTCAAACGTGAAAATCTCAGTTAAAGTAGGTACGTCTTTTCTTATGGAATCAACTTTTCCATATAATTCTGCATCGGAGACTACACACAATTTTATTTCAGCATTATTGAAAATATAAGTGTACTCACGCTCAGTAATGGTAGGGTAAATTGGAACAGATACAGCTCCTATTTGCAAGATTGCGACATCCATAATATTCCATTCTGATCTATTATTGGATATCAAAGCCACTTTATCACCTGGTTTTATGCCCATGCTGATAAGCCCTCTACTCATTTCCATCGCTTTGTTAATATATTCCTTGGTGGAAACTTTTGCCCATTTCCCATTTCTTTTGTCTACCAAACAATCATTCTGTGGATTTTTCTCTAATTGGTGATAAGCGAAATCAAATGCTCTTGTAATATTTGTCATAAATCAGTATTTTCTATTCTTTAAATATATGATATTATTATTTCTTTTTTTTCTTTTTACTGGATTTCGCAAAAGGATTATAATCCAAACACCTCTGAATCCATTTTTCTAAATCCTCTTGTAAATCAAATCCATCGGGGTCTACAAATACATAACCTCTCATTGGTCTGCCAGTGAAATCCATTGGGTGACATCCAGTTTCACCTCCTACTTTTTCTGCAGTTTCTTCACCAATCCTTGCCATCAGCAAATCCATGTTTTTCTTTTTATCAAAATGTATCCCAAAACACATTTTATCATCCACCATATAGCACAAACCTCCCATCATTTTCTTAATCGTATGATTCACATTCTTCTCTTTAAGAATTTGATTAATTTGATCAGCCATGAATTCATTGTAAGCCATAATTAATAAGTAAATTTTAAAAGATGAATATAGGGATTTTATTGAATAAAAGAAACTCATTTCTACAATTCTATTCTTATATTTTTGGTTAAGTTTGTTAGCTAAATACTACTAAATGAAACCTTTCTTAAAACAACTTGTTGAGACCGTAATAACTGAGCATGAAGATATTAGTATAGTTACACTTGTTGTTCCTACCCAGAGAAGTGGAGTTTATATAAAAAAATATTTAACGGAATCAATAACAAAAACTACTTGGTCGCCAACTATTATAACCATTGATGATTTTATAAAACAAAATTGTCGACTCAACGCATTGGATAATATTGAATTATTATTTTTGTTTTATGAATTATACTTGGAAATAGAAGGAAAAGAAGCGGATAGTTTTTTCCATTTTTCGAAGTGGGCTCCTACCCTACTTGCCGATTTCAATGAGATGGATCATTATATGGTTGACCCAAAAACTATTTTTAATGATTTAAGAAATATTAAAGAGATTGACAGTTGGAGTTTCAATAAAGAGGAGTTATCAGATATTCAAGAGAAGTTCACTCTATTCTGGGGGAAATTAGGTAACTATTATACTCAATTGAATGATAAACTAACCGAACTTGGCAAAGGATATACAGGAAAACAGTATAAATGGGTAGCAACATCCATTTATGAAGTATTGGATGATTATAAAGAAAACTCGGTGTATTTTGCTGGTTTTAATGCCTTGTCAACTTCTGAGGAATTGATAATTGACACATTTGTAAACAGCGGAAAAGGAAACTTTTTGATGGATGGAGACGAATATTATGTCAATAATCCTGATCACGAAGCTGGATATTTTCTAAGAAAATACATCGATAAACACGGAATAAAGTCCCTGAACTGGATGGATACTCATTTTAAGAATATTCCAAAATCTATTGAAATACTTTCCACACAGTCAGAGGTAATGATGGCGAAAACTGTGGGTGAAATTTTGAATAATTTATCCCAAGAAGAACTTAAAAAAACTGCTGTTGTATTGGCGGATGAAAAACTCTTGTTACCTGTCATCAATTCGATTCCTGATAACATTGAAACTTATAATATATCTTTAGGCTACTCTTTATTTAACTCACCAGTATTCAGTCTATTAAATTCTGTTTTTGCTATTCAAGAGAGTTACGAAAAACATAATAAATCGAGTTTACATTACAAAAGTTTCTTTGGGATTATAGAACACTATTTGATGAAGAATGTGGTTAATTCCTATTCTATCAAACAAGAAATTGTAAACCATAACATTACTTTTGTTTCTAATAAATTTATCCAAGAGAAAGATGAATTAACGCCTCTTAAATTAATTTTTGAAAAATGGAATGAAGACAATTTACTTAGTCAAGTTTTCGAAACATTCGATAGGCTGATTCAACTTATTGTTAATTCTCTGAATTTCGGTTCAAACTCTATGGAGTTGGAATATTTATTTGCAGCACAAAAAGTAATTAGAAAAGTAGAAAACAAACTCACTCAAAAAGACTTTATTAAGGATTTAAAAACTTTGAAATTTTTATTTTTTCAACTTTTTAAATCAGAAAACGTTTCATTTATTGGAGAGCCACTCTCTGGCTTACAATTGATTGGAATGCTGGAAACCAGAGCATTGGATTTTGAAAATATCATTCTGGTTTCGGTAAACGAAGGAATTTTACCAAAAGGAAATACAGCAAACAGTTTCTTTCCTTACGAATTAAAAAAATTGTATAAACTTCCAACTTACAAAGAAAAAGAGGCAATTTATGCTAATCACTTTTACAGACTATTGCAACGTGCATCTAATGTTACTTTATTGTACAACAGCTCACTAACTGGATTTGGAGGAGCAGAAAAAAGTAGATACATCGAACAATTAAAAGAAGAACTGAAAGGTTATGAAAATATTTCTATTTCGGAACAGGTAGTGACTGCCGAAATTGTAAAAGAAGAACTGTCAACTCAACTTATTTACAAAGATGAAAAGGTTCTCAAAAATTTAAAAGACCTTGCAGAATATGGGTTGTCCCCTTCTGCTCTATTGACGTATCTAAGATGTCCATTAGATTTTTATTATTCTTATGTGGTAGGTCTAAGGGAAGAAAATGAAGTGGAAGAAGATATTGAAGCAAATACATTCGGAAATATCATCCACAAAGTGTTGGAAGAGCTCTATAAGCCCTATTTGAATAAAATTTTGATTGATAAGGATATTGACTCCATGATTACCAAAATGGATGAAATGTTGGAATATTATTTTAAAAAAGAATACTCTGCTCATTTTGATACGGGAAAAAACCACCTGATGTTTTTTGCAGCAAGGAAAACTATTGATAGATTTTTAAAGTCTGAAAAGAAATTTG
>JBMYYT010000084.1:0-9979 GCA_049609665.1 Flavobacteriales bacterium
AGTTTTATAATGTAATTATCGGAGAGATGTCGCTTGTTGGACCTCGCCCAGAAAGACAATATTATATTGATAAAATAGTTGAAAGCTCTCCTCACTTCAAGCATCTACAAAAAGTTCATCCTGGAATAACTTCTTGGGGACAAGTAAAATACGGATATGCCGAAAATGTAGAAGAAATGGTACAGAGGTTAAAATACGATATACTTTATATCAAAAATCAATCTCTCGCGTTGGATTTTAAGATCTTACTTTATACCGTGATAATTGTGTTGAAAAGGAAGGGGAAGTGATTATTCTATTTTTCTAACAAGATGCAAACGCTATATGAAAGCAATCTGTTTCTTTAATTTTTGAATCAATTACTTTTAAAACAACATCAAACTTTAAACATTTTACCTATATCTATTGGAGCCATGAATTCACGTTTACCAGAATAATGTAAATTCAAATCATTCTCACTATACAAGCATGAATAATCATTAGGTGAAATTTTTCTTAAAGAATTTATCCAAAGTTCAGATTTAATATGAAAATCAACAAGTACACCCTGTTCAAAAAACTGGACTCTTTTTGATTTAGTAACAAATAATTTATTGTTTAGATAAATTTTTGCAGAAACATCATCATCAATAAATTTCAGTGCATCTAAAGGAAAAAATGCAACGTAGTATAAATCAGTCATAGTATTCCATTCGGCTCCATTTGGCCCTGTAGTACTTTGCGAGAAAAAAGTATTAGCTGGACTATATTTAATTAAATGTTCTATTTTTTTATCCCACCATGTTTTAATCTTAACAATAGAAGTATCATTTGAATATTTGTCATCTAATTCATGACAATAATCAATAAAACTATTTGAAAAATTAATTTTTGAAGAATCAAATTTTTCGTTTTTTCTTTTATTAATATCACTTACACTAATTCCTTCTGAAAGAGAATTTATAGTATCGTGTATTTCTTGTTTATTCTTAGACTTTGGAAAATCTTCTCTTGTTATTTCAGTAGAACCTGAACCACAAGATAATATCAATAAATAAACAAGACAGTATTTTATAAAAAGTGATTTTGTCATAATTACATCCCAATATGAAATAAAGCATCACCTTGGTTAACTACAGGGTTATTATTTATCCCAAAAATATAGCCACTTTTTCTTGCAGTTATTTTTTTAATCGTTTTGTCATAAGGTGTTGATATTAAACCCAATAATTCGCCTTTTTCCACAAAATCACCAGCTTCTTTTATATGTTCCAAAATGCCAGAAAAAGATGCTCTTATCCAATGACTATCAGAAATCACAATGTTTTTACCAATAGTTTTTTTATGGTCAGAAATCATTTTATGAGCTAACAAAATATTTTTTATTCCTCTAACTCCAACGGTTATTGACTCTTGATCTAATCTAAGAGATTCTCCTCCTTCAAAAACAAGCATCGGGATCTTTCTTCTGTTACATTCTTTTCTTAACGAACGAGGAATTAATTTTGATTTAATAATAAATCGGGAGCCAAATTTCTTTGCCAATGCTTCAGCTTCTTTTAAACTGGCATCAATTCTTACTTGTGGAACGTTATGAATGGACTTACCTCCAGTATGAAAATCAATGCCAAAGTCAACCAAAGGTAAAATATGCTGAGTCAATTTTTTGGCAACTCTTGAAGCCAACGATCCTTTAGAGTTACCGGGAAAACTTCTGTTAATATCTTTGCCATCAGGCAAATCTCTCGAATAATTGATAAACCCATAAACATTAAGAAGTGGAATGGCAATAACAGTTCCACAGTCCAATTTATTAAAAGTTCCCGCATCAATAGATTTTCTTACAATCTCAATACCATTAATTTCATCTCCATGAAGACCACCTAATAACAGTATGGTTGGACCGGGGTTTTTACTCCGAAAAACATGGGCAAAAATATCAATATCAGTTCCCGAAGGAAGTTTTGAAACACTAAGTTTTATTATTTTTTTTTGCCCTGGAGCAATTTCAATATTATTAATTATCATTTACAAATTATTTTCCATGAATTGAGCAATAGTGTCTCCAATGTCAACTTTGGTATATTTTTCTATTCCTTCCAATCCTGGTGATGAATTAACTTCCAAAACCAAAGGTCCTCTTTTTGATTGTAATATATCCACACCAGCAACACCTAATCCTAATATTTTGGCTGTTTTAACCGCTAAATAATGTTCGGATTTACTTAATTCTATTTTTTCTCCCACTCCACCTCTATGAATATTTGATCTGAACTCTCCTTCGGGAGCTCGTCTTCTCATAGCTGCAACTACCTTACCTCCTACTACAAAAGCTCTAATATCAGTCCCTTTCGACTCTGCTATATATTCTTGAATTAAATAATGAATTTTATCTTTATTAAATTTTGCAAATAAATGTTTAGCTTCATCTTTAGTGTTTGCCAAAAAAACTCCTAAGCCTTGAGTGCTCTGTAAATGCTTAATAATTAATGGCGTACCATTAACTTGATTAATCATATAATCAAAATTTATTTGATAAGGATTAGGAAAATAAGTTTTGGGAACTTCAATATCATTGAAAACCATATTTTGCGAAGCTCTGAGCTTATCTCTTGATTTCAACAAACCATCAGCAGTTACTATGGTTTTTACATTCATCAACTCAAACTGTCTTACAACATTGGAACCAAAAAAAGTTGCTGATGATCCAATTCTTGGTATTATAAAGTCTGGCGTTTCTAATTTCTCTCCTCGATAATAAACATGCGAAGAAGTTCCAATATTTAATTCACATTTTAAGTAATCAATTATTCTTACTTTATGACCTCTTCCCACGGCAGATTCATGCAAACGTGATGTCGAATAAGAGTTTCGATGTCGAGAAAGGATATAAATAAGCATAATCCAGTTTAAATGGTCAATGTAAGATTATCATTTTTTTTCAATTATTCGATTTTTTAGAAAAAAACTAATTTAAAAAAGGTTTAATCTCATCTACCAATTGATCGGATGAAATCACTCCAGATTTTCTCCATACAATTTCACCATCCTTAAAGAGAATAAGCGTAGGCACACCTTTAATATTAAATCTATTGGAAGCAACCTGGTTTTTATCCACATCAATTTTAACGACTGTTACACTATCCTCAAGAGAACTTTTAGCTTCTTTTAAAATTGGAGACATAGCTTTACAAGGCCCACACCAAGTTGCATAAAAATCTGCAAGAACTGGTTTATCTCCATTAATTAACTTGATAAAATTTCCCATATTAAATTAATTATTTAGTGTTGTTGGACATACAAAGTTAGTACAATTTATACCTGTTTTCTTAATTGCTCCATATCCACCTCTTACGTCAGTTACGTGTTCCACTCCATTTCTTTTGAAAATTGAAGTAGCAATGAGTGATCTGTAACCTCCCGCACAATGTAGGTAATAACTTTTCTTGGAGTCAATTTGAGAAAAATCTTCATTTATTTTACTCAATGGAAAATGAGAAATACCTTCAACATGTTCCGACTCGTATTCATTATCTTTTCTGACATCAAGCGGTGCTTCCAGTTCATTGTTTTCATACTTTTCTTTAAATTCCTCAGCTGATATAGAGTCTATTGTATCAACCTCATAGCCTGCGTCTAACCATGATTTAAAACCACCTTCTAAATATCCAATGGAATTATCATATCCTACTCTTGCCAGCCTCATTACAACTTCTTGTTCCCTACCTTCATCTGCGATAATTATAATTTTTTGGTTAATATCTATAATTAGAGCTCCAACCCAAGGAGCGAATCCGCCATCAATGCCAATCCAAAGTGCTCCAGGAACAGTTCCTTTTTCGGTGTATTCTTTTCCTTTTCGAGTATCAAGAATTAATATGGATTTATCCTCAGAAAAATCCTTAACCATAGCTGCGTCCAAAGGAGTAAGACCATTTGCGTAAATTTCATCAATTGATTTGTTCACCTCTTTGTTCATCATAGCATTTTTTGGAAAATACTGTGGTGGAGGTTTTATACCTGTTGTGAGTTCAGTGATAAACTCTTCTTTGGTCATATCAGCTCTTAAAGCATAGTTTGTTTGTTTTTGATTGCCTAAAGTATCCCATGTTTCTTTACTCATGTTTTTACCACAAGCACTTCCTGCTCCGTGATTTGGATAAACAATAGTTTCATCATCCAAAACCATGATTTTATTTCTTAATGTATCAAAAAGATGTCCCGCCAAATCTTTTTCAGTTAAATCCGATTTAATAGCTAAATCTGGTCTTCCCACATCTCCAATAAACAGAGCATCTCCAGAAAACAAATATTTTTTATTATTCTCAGAATCTTCCAAATAATAGGATGAGGATTCCATAGTATGACCAGGGGTATGAATTAATTTTAATTCGGCATTACCAATTTTAAAAATTTCACCATCGCTTGCTTCATGAAAATCAAACTTGGCTTTAGCTCCAGGACCAAAAACTATAGTAGCTCCAGTTTTCTCTGCCAAATCAACGTGACCCGAAACAAAGTCCGCATGAAAATGAGTAAGGAAAATATATTTGATTTTTACTTTATCTTGCTCTGCTCTTGATAGATATGGCTCAACTTCTCTTAATGGATCTATAATAGCTGCCTCTCCATTAGATTGAATATAATAAGCCATTTCGGCTATACATTTTGTAAAAATCTGTTCAACTTTCATTCGAATTTTTAGTTTGACGTTCAAAACAAAATTACGTAAAAAATATTTTAAATATTAAAAATTAGAGCTGACAGAAATCAGGGTTTTTTCCATAAAAAAAGCCTTTTGATAATTCAAAAGACTTTTTTGTCATATTTAAATATTTCTTAGTTTGCTGGTTCAGTTTTTTTTGATTTTGAACACTTTGATTTTCCTTTACAACAAGCTGTTTTCTTTGCTTTTTTTACAGGAGTAGATTCTGTCTTTGCTTCTTCTTTTAAAGGTTTTGCATTCGCAGAAGCTTCGGCTTTAGATGGCTTTTTGCAACATCCTTTTTTCCCTTTTTTACATTTTTTATCTTTTGCTGACTTGTCAGCTTTTTCACAACATGCTTTTTTACAATCTTTTTCACAACTGTCTTTTTCCATGCTTATTTCAAATGTAACATCATCTGAAACTGAAATCATTGTTGAAGTATTTGCTAAGGATAGTGAAACTGCAAATAAGGATAGGCTGAGTGTTAAAAGTATTTTTTTCATTTTTATTTTTTTTGATTAATAATAAATAAGTATTCAATAAATATGCCAAAATATCTAAAAGATGAATATTTATTTAATTCAAATATACCACAATCTATTTAACAAGTTTTATTTATTATGTTAAAATTCCGCAATTGTCGATATCGAACCTGTTACCTTCTCTTCTAACTTTGTGATTATTTTGGTGTCAAGTGGCAAAAACAAATCAATCCTGGAACCAAATTTTATAAAACCAAATTCCTCACCTTGTTTTGAAACATCTCCTTCTTTGGAATAGGTGACAATTCTTCGGGCTACTGCTCCTGCAATTTGCCTTACTAAAATTTCTTTTCCATCTTCATTTTCAATAACTAATGTACTTCTTTCATTTAAGGTGGAAGATTTTGGATGCCAAGCAACTAAATATTTTCCTGGGTGATATTTGTAGTGTTTTACCTTACCATTTATTGGATACCATTGAGCATGAACATTTAATGGAGACATGAATATAGACACTTGAATTCTTTCGTCATCAAAATATTCAGGTTCATGAACTTTCTCAATTATTACAACCTTTCCGTCCGAAGGAGCAATAATTTTATTGGCATCAAGAACAGCAGTTCTCTTTGGCATTCTGAAAAACCAAATAATAAGAAAGAATAAAATCAAAGCCATCAAACCTAAAACTACTGTTAGCCAGGGTATTCCAATTAGAAAATCTAACATATAAACAATCCCAATTAAAATAATTGCGGATACTAAAATTGTTCCTTTTCCTTCCTTATTAATTTTCATATCAAATAAATAATAAATAGCACAATACGAGTGGTGCGCTCAATAATATCCCATCAAATCTGTCAAGAATTCCACCATGACCTGGTAAGATATTCCCAGAATCTTTTACACCTCCACTTCTTTTCAACAAAGACTCACTTAAATCACCTAACATTCCAAATATACTGATTATTAGTGCCATTATGATCCAATGAAACGGTGGACTCAAATATGTTACTTTATGGAAATCAACTGTTACGATAGAAAAAATATATCCAGCTACTACCGAAAAAATTACTCCACCAATAAATCCTTCCCAAGTTTTACCAGGTGAAACTCTTGGAAATAACTTATGTTTTCCAATTAATCTACCTGTTAAATAAGCCATTGAGTCACTGGTCCAAAGAATAATAAAAAATCCAGTCAATAAATTCCAATTGTTTGAAAGTCCAATTTTATCATAAATTTCTTCATTAAATGAAAGATAATTAAGTATTGCAAAAGGAAGAGTGATATACAGCAATGCAAATAGAGTACTGCTGATATTTTGATAAGGAATAGAGCCTTTGTAAAACAGCTCTTGAAGTACCAGAATAATTATGAAAGGAACTATTAAAAACAAATATCTATCATCATTTATAATCCCAATAAAATAAAGGGATAATAAAGTATAAATAATCACATTAACGAAAGGACCATACTTGGTGTTTTGAGAGAGTTTTTTCTTATTTAAAATTTGATAAAACTCATAAGTAGCAAGTGTTGAAGCTATCAAAAACAAAATACCAGTACTGTACTCATCCCATGAAATACATAGAATAATTGTGGCGACAAAAAGCACACCTGTAATTGATCTCTGAACTAAATTACTCAATAGTTTTTTGGATTAAAAGTGGTTTATTCTTCCTCCTCTTTCTCTACTTTTTCTTCTTTAGCTTGTTCTTTCTTTGCAATCTCAGCTAATGGCTCTTCCTTTTTAAAAGGTCTCTCACCTAATATTTTTTCTAAATCTGCTTTAAAAATAACTTCTTTCTCTAAAAGCAAATCAGCGATTTCTTTCAATTTATCTTTGTTTTCGGACAATATCTTTTGAGCCCTTTGATACTGCTCTTCAATCATCTTACTTACCTCTTCATCAATAGTCTTGGCAGTAGTTTCGCTGTAAGGTTTTGTAAATCCATTCTGTTGAGAATTATAGAAACTTATATTTCCAACTTTTTCATTTAAACCATAGATACTCACCATTGCATATGCCTGTTTCGTAGCTTTTTCTAAATCACTCAATGCACCAGTAGAAATTTCTCCGAAAATAACATGCTCTGCAGCTCTTCCACCCATCGTAGCACACATTTCGTCTAATAAATTATCAGTAGTTGTAAGTTGCCTTTCTTCTGGTAAATACCAAGCAGCTCCTAAACTTTTTCCTCTTGGTACAATTGTCACCTTAATCAGTGGAGAAGCATGTTTCGTTAACCAACTAACCGTAGCGTGACCAGCCTCATGATAGGCAATTTTCTTTTTTTCTGATTGAGTGATAAGTTTATTTTTCTTTTCCAACCCTCCTATTAATCTATCCACAGCATCCAAGAAATCTTGTTTAGTAACTTCATTCTTTTTCTTTCTTGCTGCTATTAATGCAGCTTCATTACATAGATTTGCGATATCTGCACCCGAGAAACCTGGAGTTTGTTTTGCCATAAATTCTACATCAAACTCTTTTTCAAGTTTTAATGGTTTAAGGTGAACTTCAAATATTTCTTTTCTCTCGTTTAAGTCAGGCATATCTACATGGATTTGTCTGTCAAATCTTCCAGCTCTCATCAAGGCTTTATCCAAAATATCTGCTCTATTTGTTGCAGCTAATATAATCACTCCACTGTTCGTTCCAAAACCATCCATTTCGGTAAGTAATTGATTAAGTGTGTTTTCACGCTCATCATTACTTCCCATATTTGGATTATTTCCTCTTGCTTTTCCTATTGCATCAATTTCATCAATAAAAATAATACTTGGAGATTTTTCTTTGGCTTGTTTAAACAAATCTCTTACTCTTGATGCACCTACTCCCACGAACATTTCTACAAAATCAGATCCTGACATTGAGAAAAACGGAACTTTTGCTTCACCTGCTACAGCTTTAGCTAATAAAGTTTTTCCTGTTCCAGGAAGTCCAACTAACAATGCTCCTTTTGGAATTTTTGCTCCAAGTGATGTATATTTTTTAGGGTTTTTTAAGAAATCTACAATCTCTTGAATTTCTTCTTTGGCTCCTTCCAATCCAGCAACATCTTTAAAAGAAACATCAACATTTTTTCCTTTTTCAAATAACTTAGCACGTGATTTTCCAATATTGAAAATCTGGCTTCCGCCACCTCCACCGCCACTGCCACCAGTCATTCTCCTCATGATAAAAAACCAAACGGCAATAATCACTGCAAAGAAAAGAAGAGTACTTAACCAGCTATAATCTTCTGGCACATTGTACTTTAAAATAAATTTTGTCTCTTCGTTTAAAGTGTTGTTTAACTCTTTAAGCTCTTTGTAATATTCTTCAAATGGAGGTGTATCAAAAGTGTAAAGCCCTTTTGATCTAAATACAGTTGCAGATTTAGAACCAGAAAACTCCTCAACTGAATTTACTATGTCTTTCTTGATCGTTACTTGAGCTGAACCGTCTCTTTTGTTTATGATTATTTTTTCAACATAACCCTTTTGAGCCCATTCCTCAAATTTGTTTTTATCAATCACTCCCTTTCCCTGAGTGTTGTTTCCAAATAAACTAAACCCAATTATCGCAGCTATTGCGATACCATAAATCCAATAAAAATTAAATTTTGGAAGTCCTGATTTATTATCTTTTTTAGGTGGTGTTGGTCTTTTATTTTCTTTTGCCATTATTTATTCTTCAATTTTAATTGTTAACGCATCACTCCATAATGATTCTAAGTCATAATGGTCACGAGTATCTTTATAGAAAATATGAACCATAATACTAATGTAATCCATCAATATCCAAAGCGAATTTTGTGTTCCTTCTTTATGAAAAGGTTTCTCATTCAATTGTTCACTGGTAACTTTCTCAACAGATTTTGCAATAGATTCAACCTGAGTGGAAGAATCCCCATGACAAATCACAAAATAATCAGTGATTGAATTTGGAATTTCTTTTAAATCAAGGCATACAATATCGTTTGCTTTCACCTCTTGCATCCCATCTATTATTGTGTCTACTAACTGTTTAGTATAATTATTTTTCTTTTTACTCATTCATTTTATTTACGCGATGTAAACTTACTACATTTTTTCAAGTTGTGCATAGTAAGATTTTCCTTTTTACGCCTGTTTATTAACTAAAAGTGCTTACTTTTATTTTATCCAATTATAGAGATAAAATGATTACCAAACAATTTATTGGAAAAAACTTAATAGAACTTAAATCTATTGACTCCACCAACAATTACCTGTCCAACTTTGCAAACAAGTCAAAACTGCTTAATGGAACTGTAATATTGGCACACAATCAGACAAAAGGAAAAGGACAGAGAGGAAACAACTGGGAAAGTGAAGAAGGTAAGAATTTGACTTTTAGCGTTTTTCTTAAAACAAGTTGTTTGTCAGTGGATAAAAATTTCTTTTTGAGTATAGCAGTTTGCAACGCGATACATGTAATAGTTTCAAAAAGAATTGGAGATACTAAAATAAAATGGCCCAATGATATTTTAGTTGGCAACAAAAAAATATGTGGTATTTTAATTGAAAACTCAATAGTTGGTGACAAACTTGGAAATTCAATTATTGGAATAGGATTGAATGTAAATCAAGAAAATTTTGAAGATAATTCAATGGCCACTTCATTAAAACTTGAAACTAATACAGAGAATTCTAAATCTGAAATTTTAAACCAAATATTAGCATCTTTAGAAGAGCAAATTGGATTGATTCAATTAAATAAAATTGAACAACGTAAAAAATACTATTTTGATAATTTATTGGGTTACAAAAATGATTTGCAATACATTAACATAAAATCAAATGA
>JBMYYT010000085.1:0-9883 GCA_049609665.1 Flavobacteriales bacterium
ACAACCTGAAAAGAGGTGGAAGCGACTATTCTGCATCGCTTATTGGAGCTGCCATCCAAGCAACCGAAATTGAAATCTGGACAGATATTGATGGGATGCATAACAACGATCCTCGTGTGGTTGACAATACTTTTTCTATTGAGCAATTATCGTATAATGAAGCTGCGGAGTTAGCTTATTTTGGAGCAAAAATTTTACATCCTGCCAGTGTTTATCCTGCACAACTGAATGGCATTCCAATTTGGTTAAAAAACACCATGGAACCCAACAAACCTGGGACCAAAATTGCCAAGGAAATTGAAAAAAGAGAATTCACAGCTATTGCTGCCAAAGACGGAATCACAGCACTTAAAATAAAATCTGGACGTATGTTATTGGCGTATGGCTTTTTGAGAAAAATCTTTGATATTTTTGAACGTTACAAAACTCCAATTGACGTAATCACCACCTCAGAAGTGGCAGTTTCAATAACGATAGATGATAATACAAACCTAAATGCAATTCAAGATGAGTTAAGATATTTAGGAGAAGTAGATATCAATAAAAATTTATCTATAGTATGTGTAGTTGGGAATTTTAGTCATGACTCACAAGGTTCGGCAAACAAGGTTTTTGATAGCCTTAAGCACATTCCTATCCGAATGGTTTCTTATGGCGGAAGTCAACACAATGTTTCGATTGTGATTGAAACTGATTACAAAAAAGAAGCGTTAATTTCTTTGAATAATGGACTTTTTAATCAAGATTAATCATGAGAACAGAAGAACTTATTCAGCACAAAACTCCTTTTTATTGTTACGACTTGGAGTTACTTTCGGAAACTTTGGACGAAGCTCAAACTCATGCCAAGAAACACGATTATCACATTCATTATGCGTTGAAAGCAAATACAAATGATAGAATTTTAAATTTGATTAAGAGCAAAGGATTCGGAGCAGATTGTGTGAGTGGAAACGAGGTAAAAAAAGCCATTGAAACGGGATTTACTTCCAATCAGATTGCTTTTGCAGGTGTGGGAAAATCAGATGAAGAAATTTTAATTGGGCTTGAAAACGATATTTTTACTTTCAATTGTGAATCTGTTGAGGAAATTGAGGTGATTAATGAATTGGCTTCTCAACAAAATAAAATTGCGAGAATTGCATTGAGACTCAACCCAAATGTGGATGCTAAAACTCACAAATACATAACTACTGGACTTGAAGAAAACAAGTTTGGAATCAACAGTTGGGAACTGGAAAGTTTAATTGAAAAACTTCCTTCGCTTACTCATATAAAAGTGACTGGATTGCACTTTCACATTGGTTCGCAAATTACTTCCATGACTCCATTTAAGAATTTATGTATTCGTGTAAACGAACTAAACCACTGGTTCTTGGAAAGAGGAATACGATTGGAACATCTTAACTTAGGTGGCGGTTTAGGAATTGATTATCAAAATCCTATTGAGAATCCAATTCCAGATTTTGAATTGTTTTTTGGGATATTTAATCAGTTTTTGGAACCCAGACCCAACCAAGAAATTCATTTTGAATTAGGAAGAAGTTTAGTAGCGAATTGTGGCAGTTTGATTTCTAAAGTGTTGTACATAAAAAAAGGAATTAAAACTAATTTTGCAATCTTAGATGCTGGAATGACCGAACTTATTCGTCCTGCACTTTATCAAGCCTCCCACTCCATCGAGAACTTAACTTCTAAGTCAACTGAAAAAGAATTTTACGATGTGGTTGGTCCCATCTGTGAATCTTCAGATTGTTTTGGAAAGAAAATTGAGCTAAAAGAAACTGAACGGGGAGATTACATCAAAATTCACAGCACAGGAGCTTATGGGGAAGTAATGACTTCTGGATATAATTTGAGGGAACAGAATCCGGTTGTTTATATTAATGGATAATTGACAATGAACAATTGATAATTTTTCCTATTGTCATTCCTGCGAAGGCAGGAATCTTATTCATCTGGCTTATTCATTTTGCAATATTCTCGCTTTAAGATCCCCGCTTTCGCGAGGATGACAATAAGAGTAGAAAGAAATGATTGCCTGTCATTCTGAACTCGTTTCAGAATCTCACTAAGAATATTTCACAGAACTAAAATCCTAAACTGATGGAAAGAGATGCTGATTCCAATTGGTCGGGACAGCACGCATAATCAAGGTTGATTAATTAGAAAATTAGCCAATCATCCAATTGGCACATTAGCTAATTAAGTTTACCTTTGCACTCTAATACAAAGATTGACTATGATTTCTACAGAAAATATATCGTTACAATACGGAAAAAGAGTGCTTTTTGATGAAGTGAATGTAAAATTTACTCAAGGAAATTGCTATGGAGTAATTGGAGCAAATGGAGCAGGAAAATCTACTTTTTTGAAGATATTAGCTGGAGATATTCAAGCTACTTCAGGTAGAGTTGCAATTGAGCCAGGAAAAAGAATGGCGGTTTTGAAACAAAGCCACTCGGAATATGACGAAGTAACTGTATTGGATACCGTTCTGATGGGACACACCAAGTTGTGGGAGAACATGCAGAAAAAAGAGGAAGTTTACGCTCGTCCTGATTTTAGCGAAGAAGACGGAATGGAAGCAGCAGAATTGGAAGCGGAATTTGCCGAAATGGATGGATGGACTCTTCAACCAGAAGCAGAAAGTTTGTTGAGTGGAATTAATATTCCAGAAGACAAACACTATTCTTTAGTAAAAGACTTAAGCGGAAGTGAAAAAGTAAGAGTGCTATTAGCTCAAGCCTTATTTGGTAATCCTGACATTTTGATTTTGGATGAGCCTACCAATGATTTGGATATAAATACAGTTTCTTGGTTAGAAGATTTCTTATTGGACTTTCAAAACACAGTAATTGTAGTTTCTCACGATCAATACTTCTTAGATACAGTTTGCACACACATTGCTGATATTGATTATAGCAAATTAAATTTGTTTACTGGAAACTATACTTTCTGGTACGAATCAAGTCAATTAGCTACAAGACAGAGAGCTAACCAGAATAAAAAAGCTGAAGAGAAGAAAAAAGAATTGCAAGATTTTATCATGCGTTTTAGTGCAAATGCTTCTAAATCGAAACAAGCTACCAGTAGAAGAAAGTTATTGGATAAAATTAATGTAGAGGAAATTAAACCTTCCAGCAGAAGATACCCAGCTATTATTTTTGACCAAGTAAGAGAAGCTGGCGATAAAATTTTAGAAGTAGAATACTTGAGTAAAGAAGGTCTTTTCAAAGATTTCCATATTAACGTGAATAAAGGAAATAAAATAGCCTTTGTTGGGAAGAACAGCAATGCAATCACTGCCTTATTTAAAGTACTCGCAGGAGAAATTGAAGCAGATAAAGGAGAAATCAAATGGGGACAAACAATAACTCATTCCTACTTACCTAATGAAAATGATGATTATTTCAATGGGAATGACAATTTAATTGATTGGCTTAGGCAGTATTCCGAAGAAAAAGACGAAGTATTTATTCGTGGTTTTTTAGGGAAAATGCTATTTACTGGAGAGGAAGTATTTAAGAAAAGTGATGTCCTTTCAGGAGGAGAGAAAGTGAGATGTATGTTATCCCGAACTATGCTTTTATCAGGAAACGTATTGATTATGGATGAACCAACCAATCACCTTGATTTGGAGTCTATTCAAGCCTTGAACAATGCATTAATTAACTTCAAAGGAACCGTTTTGTTTACCTCACATGATCACCAGTTTGTTCAAACTGTAGCCAACAGAATTGTTGAGTTAGGCCCTGATAGTCATTTAGATAAATTGATGACTTACGATGAATTTATTGAAAGTGACAAAATAAAAGCACAAAGAGAGGAGTTATATTCTTAACACCCTCTTAATCATGGAAACAGCAATACTCACAGAATCACAAGAAATATCTATTCGGCAAAAAATAATAAAGCTGACAGAAATTATATTGTTGTTTGTTGGGACTCCAATTATGCTGTGGTTAGAACTGCCTCTTTGGTCAAAAGGAAGCTATTTCTTTATTTGTATCGGTTACGTGATTTGGTTAATGGTCAAGAAAGACAAACTAAACATTGTAGAGAAAAAACTTGTAAACCCCACACGAACACTATTAGATTTTGGAATTAAGTTTATGGCCATTGCAGGTTTAAGCACTCTGTTCTTATATTTCTCTGATCCTGATTCGTTGTTCAATGTAATTTCAGAAAAACCATTGCTTTGGCTGAGTTTTAGCGGAATTTACGTGGTACTTTCAGTAATTCCTCAAGAAATTATTTACCGCTATTTTTTCTTGAAAAGATACAGAACTCTATTTAAAAACAAATGGACTCTTATATTAGTCAACGCCTCTCTTTTTTCCTTAGCTCATATTTGGTTCAATAGCTGGATAGTGTTAGCTTTTACATTTATTGGCGGAATTCTATTCCTTCAAACTTATCGAAAAACACATTCATTGTGGTTAGTAATTCTTGAACATTCACTTTATGGAATATGGCTCTATACGGTTGGCTATGGTGAATTATTTAAATTTGCTGTTTAGTTATAAAGTAATTTTCATTATACTTATTGTATTCAGTAACATCACCAAACAAAGCATCCATTTTAAAGTATTGTTTGTACGAAGGAAAACAACTTTCGTAGCCTAATCCATATTTAAATGATTTTTTCACGAAATAAAATAGAGTATTTTCTTTTTCGGAATATATTAAATTGATTGTTAATCCTTCCAAATCAATTTTTCGTTTTTCAATTTCATCATGAACCTTGGAAATAGGAATTATTTTATCTCCGTTATTCATAAAACCATATTTTGAAAAATAGCATGGTTTGATTATTTCACCATTCTTTTTCATCCAAAAAGAAATTCCAAATGGAGCAATACCTATTTTTTCAGAAGATGTTTTAAAACAAAATTTCAGAAAAGCATTTGAGTCAACTTCAAAATAATCTTCAATATTTTCGATGTCTTTGGTATAAGTTAATGTATCATTTTTAAAAACTTCTGTTTTAGTTATCTGAGTGGAATCAGATACAACTTCTACATCCATAAAAACTAAATTAGCCCTGAATTCACCAGAACAATATTTATCCAAATACGCCAACGATTTTTCCTGAATTAAAACAGGTAACTCCTTAAAATTATTCTCATTAGAAACTTTAAAATTCATTAATAAAGGAGAACAATCATGATCAAACTGCCTAATCCGCTCTAATTGCGCATGCTGTGGATAATTTCTGTGAATTCCTTTTTTACAAGAAAAAACAACGAGAAATAATATCAGTAAACAACTAAATCTTATCAAATTCATATTATTAATATACAACAATTAAAAACACTCCTACTTCCAATCTCCTTTCTCCAATTGAAATAATTCACTTACCTCAACTTTAAATATATCGGCTAATTTTAAAGACAATACTGTAGATGGCACATATTTCCCCGCTTCCATTGCGTTTATTGTTTGCCTGCTGACTTGAGCTTTTTCTGCTAAATCAGCTTGTGTCATGCTATGACGAGCTCTTTCTATTTTTATATTATTCTTCATTGGAAAGGGATTTTTTTGATCTCCATAAATTGAAATTAAAAATGAAAATAAAGATTAATAAAAAAGTAAAAATATTGAAAATTGCCACATTAAAAAATGCCAGTCCAAATACGGTAAACATCGAAATTAATAAAATTCCGTAATTAACATACACAGCTCTTGTTAATGATTTAAGGCGCAAATTTGAGATAAATTCATCCTCCTCTTTTTCCTTAGAAAAAGCTACCAACATTGAACTTACTATCAATAAAACTCCAATAATTTCATCCAATAAATTGTTCTCACTGAACCACCTTGAGTTTTCTCCAGAGAATATCGAATCATTAAATAAAGTGAAAATTTTAAAGTCTAAAAAACCTGGCTGTTCACCAAAAAATACAATTCCTATTATTAAGGTTGGAATTAAAATAATCCACCCCACTTTTTTGAATTTGTTTGGAAATAAATAATTTGTTTTCATAATATCTTGTTTTAAAATTATATCCAAATGTAATAATTATTTTACAAAATGTAAAGTTTATTTTACTTTTAGTAATGCTAAATTTACACTTTAATTAACAAACCACTGAAAATCAATAATTAATCTACTCCCAAATATTTATGAGTTTGTACCGAAATTCGCCATATAGGATTTTGAGTAATGTAATCTATTACCAAAGGATACATTTCATCCTTTTTCTTCCATTCGGCCTGTAAGTATAGCTTACAACTCTTTGGAACTTGTTCCGCGTGAGATTCTGCCCATTGAAAATCCGATTTATTAAACACTATGATTTTTAACTCATCAGCCTTCTCAATTAATGAATCCATCGGTTTTTTGAATTTCTTTGGAGAAAGGCAGATCCAATCGTATTCTCCTTTCAATTCATAAGCTCCAGAAGTTTCAACGGCTATTTCTAATTCTAATTTATGTAACTTAGTGGTCAAATAAGTTAAATCATACATTCCTGGCTCTCCACCCGTTATTACAACAAACTGGGTTCCAGATTCTTTTACTTGCTTTACCAAATCAGAAACTTGAACAATTTCATGTTCGTTGGCATCCCAACTATCCTTCACATCACACCAAACACAGCCCACATCGCAGCCCGCCACTCTTATAAAAAAAGCCGGACGACCTGTGTAAAATCCTTCACCTTGAACGGTGTAGAAAGTTTCCATTATAGGTAATTCGGTTACTGGATTGGTTTTATTCAAAACTATAAATTTCTGTTGGAGTAATGCAATGGTGCATTTTCTTGTCAAAGGTATTCAAATCTTTTATTTCATCCACTGGTTCAAAAAGAGAAAGTCCAATTAATTGAGTTTTGGAAGGAAGCTGAGACAAAAATCGATCATAAAATCCACCTCCATAGCCTACTCTATACCCATCATTATCAAAAGTTAACAACGGAAGCAATACGACATCAATATCTTCAATTCCACAAAGCTCAGCGTTATTTGGCTCTAAAATACCATGTTGATTTTGAATCAGTTCAGTATCTTTTTCAAAATAAAAATGAGTCATTGAGCTATTCTCAAAATTTGCTTTAGGAACCACTACTTTTCCCTTTTCCATTATTCTGTCAATTAATAACCAAGTATCTATTTCATTATTCTTGGCAATAGGAATAAAGCAATGAACGACTTTATCTTCAAAGTCAAAGTTTTGCGAAAAAATATCCGAAATTTTCAAACTCTCAATTTTTACAAACTGAGAAGAAAGTTCTTTTCTTTTGGTTAAATATGCTTTTCGTAGTTCGCTCTTTGTCATGAGACAAAGTTAAGCTTTGTTGGTTAATGAGATATCAAATTCAATGGCTAAATTTCCGTTTACATCTTCAAGGGTAATTGGCAGAATTCTTCGCTCAGCATTTTTAGTTGATGCCCATGGGTCGGTTTCGATATGAGGGTCATTTTGAAAATAAATTTGTGAAACTAATTCCTCTGAATCTGAGTGTGTTATTTTAAAATGAATATGTGAAGGACGATAAAGTGTCCCATTCTTGTATTTTCCTGGTAAAATTGTTTTAAACGCATATTCCCCTGCCGCATTTGTTCTTCGAATCCCTCTGTGTTTGAAATCTGATGAAGAATTATCATAATTTCCAGCCGTATCGCAATGCCACACTTCAACCAATGCATTTTCCAATGGGGTTGTGCAATCTTCTTTAAACACTTTTCCTTTCAATTCAATTACATTTCCTGCAAGTCCAGTAAAAGTCAAGTCATATCTATCTGGAGCGCCTGCACGATAATAGGGCCCTAATATATCACTGGTGGTTTCACAATCTGTTACAGGAGCTAAAGGTCCACCTCCAACTATTTTATCATCGTCTTTTTTACAAGAAATCACTGAAACGGCAAATACCGCTAATGCTGAGTTTATTATAAATTCTTTTCTGTCCATAATTGATTGGTTTAAAAGTTGTTTATTAGTTGGCTGAATCAGTTAATTTTTAATTATTTTTTTGACAACTGTTCCTTTGTCAGTAACAATTTCCAACATATACAATCCATTTGAATAGGCCGAAACATCAAAGTTAAAACGAGTTGATGAATTAATTATTTCTTTTCCATTTATATCAAAAACTTTTACATACTTAACATCCGAGTTTTTCGATTCAACAGTAAAACTTCCAGTAGTTGGGTTTGGATAAAATAATACTTTCACTTCCTCCTTGTTTTCTTTTAAACTAACAAAATTACCTGCGTTAGTGGTTTTATAAAGAGCTGTATTGCTCAGAGCAAAACCCAAGGTATCATTAACAAATGTTATTCTATTAATGGTCGCAACCGGATTTACTTGCTGAATATTCCAAGAACTACCTCCATTAATAGTTTTGTAAATTCCGCCAGCATTATTTACATAGCCAACAGTTGGATTAACGAAATGAACTGTTGTCAATGAGTTGTAGGGAATAAGAAAGGATCTCATCCAAGTATTACCTCCATCGGTAGTTTTCATGAACATACCATTTCCGCCCACCGCAAATCCATTATTATTATCAATAAATTGGATTTTTGAAATAGCTCTATTATTAAAACCACCTACTCCAGTCATTTTATCAACATAAACCTTAGTAAATGTTTGTGCAAAATCAGTTGTTTTAAGGATCGAATAAACAGCTTCTGTAGAACTAATTCTATCTACGGATGCAAAAAAACCAACCCTATTGTTTGTAAAAGTAAAATCAGAATATCGAGTTGTAGAAACTGAGCCAATTGGAGAACGGGTTATTCCACCATCAAAAGTTTTTAGAATCTGTCTATCATCTGCAATCATAAACCCAGTATCTTCACTGATAAAATGAATCTTATTAATGAAATTACCAGCACCTGTTCCTGATGATAATGAGTCCCAAGTTTGACCACCGTCTGTTGTTTTTATAAGGATATTAGTCAACCCAAACCAAGACCCTCCAGAAATATAACCCACATTTTTTGTTGGGAAATGAATATCTGAAAACCAAGAGTATCTGAATGATGGAAAAGGAACTGTAGTTGACCAAGCGTTACCTCCATTGGTAGTTCGAGTTATCTGTCCTTTAGCACCTATCATAATAAGAGTATCACTATCAATAATTTCAATTTCTGCAACATCCGATCGATAAGCGTTGATATTCCATTGAGCGAAGTTTGTGCTCAATAACAATGTAAATAAAAAGAGCATAAATAAATTTTTCATGATTTTTGATTTTGATTTAATCAAAGGTCTAACTAAACCAAACCTTTAGCAAGGTACAAAACTTACTTTTGGTTGTAATAATTGATTATTAGTAATATTTCTCTCTAAACTGAGAAGGAGAAACACCTGTAGAGCTTTTAAAGTACTTGTTGAAATTTGCTGAATCATTAAAATTAAGGGAATATACAATCTCTTTAATAGAAGAATCTGAGTTTGCCAGTAGCTTTTTAATTTCCAATATCATTCTATTTTTAATCAAAACAGAAGCAGTTTTACTTCTAAATTTTCGACAAATTTCATTGAGCAGTCTTTCTGAAATTGACAATTTAGAACTATAAAAATTTATCGAATTATGTTCTACAAAATGATTTTCTACTAAAATTAGAAACTGAATAAACATTCTAAAATCTTTAGTTTCTGGATTATTTGAATCTGCTTTTTTTCCTTTCTCTCTTAAGAAATAATGGAGCAAAATATTCACATAACTTTTTACAACAGCCTCACTATTAATCTCTCCACTTGAAAATTCTTCATTTAAATGATTCAATAACTCAATACTTCTTCCAAATTTTTGAGAATCTAATTGCACAACAGGATTTAAATAATAAACAGAAAACAAATCAATATACAATTCGTGGTTTATCTGATCCATATATTCTTTAGAAATCAAAATTACATAACCATAAG
>JBMYYT010000086.1:0-9800 GCA_049609665.1 Flavobacteriales bacterium
GAATATGAAACGGCTCTTTTTCATTACGATAAAGTAATTGAAAAAAATGAAAAACATATGGTGGATGCCTTGTTTCATGCAGCAAATATCAATTACCGATTGAAAGATTATCAGAAAGCGAACAATTATTACACTCAACTTTCTAATATAAATACGGATGAGCTTAAAATCCCTGTGATGAACCGTGGGTTAATGCTTAGTCACTACAAGCTAAGTGAATTTGCTCAAGCAGATTCGGCTGCAAAAAAGGTGCTAAGCGATCAACAACTTTCCAAAACGAGAAAAGAAGAAGCGCTAATGATTAGAGCTAATTCCAATTATGAATTGGGCAACAATATAGTAGCTGAAAAGCTTTATGGGCAAGTTGTTAAACTTTCTACAGACATAGACAAAGCAGAAGCAGGATACAAAATTTGCGAAATAACTTACTTACGTGGAGAGTATAAACAAGCTGAGGCTGAGATTTTTAGTTATTTAAAACAGAAACCTTCCTATGATTATTGGTTAGCAAAAGGTTATATTTTGTTAGCAGATGCTTATGTGAAATTAGATGATAATTTTCAAGCAAAAGCAACTCTTCAAAGTGTAATCGATTACTATAAAGGAGAGGATGAAATTAAAGCGACTGCTCAATCCAAACTGGATGCTATCATAGCCTCAGAAGAAGCTAATGATAATAAAGAAGATGAGGGCGATGAAATTAAAATTACCGAATAAGCTTATGAAATTATTAATTCACATATTTATAACGGTTTCCATTTTAATGGTCGGTCAAGTTGGTTTGTCGCAAAACGATAGTATTATTGATGAAATTGAGGCAAGAGGAAAAGGAAAAAGAGTTATCAAATCCACACCTAAGTCTTCCCTATCACCCAAACTCATTGAAAATGAGGATAAAACACAGATTAAATCTGATTTTTTATTTTATGAATACACTGCAAGTTCAGAGTTTCAACTCCAACCCATAAAGGCTGCAAAGCTTTCAATTGATAGAGGACTTGATAAATTAAAAAGAGGATACGTAAAGGCAGGAATTGGAATGTACACCACTCCCTTGCTTGAAGTTTACTATAATTCTTTACGTTCCAAAAAAAGCAGTTGGGGAATACATGGAAGGCACATTTCTTCCAGTTTTACCACAAAAAATCAAGGTTTTAGTGGCCTAAGTGAAAACAAAGCTGGGGCATTTTATCAGCACTATAACAGGAAAAACTACTGGAGAGGAAGTGTAAATTATGAACGTGATGTCAATCATTTTTATGGATTCGCTTTACCTGAAGATAGCACTTATGACAGAGCTTCAACCAAACAAGCCTTTAACAATATTGGTGCAAGTATAATGACTTCAACTTTCGATACAGATACAGGAGACATTAATTACGTAGGTTCATTAGGCTATTATAATTACTCTGATCAGTATTCTTCGATGGAGAATAATGTATTGCTTGATATTAAAGGCTCTAAAATGATAAATTCAGAAATCTATGGAGTAGATTTTGGAGTAGATTTTAATAACTATAGTAGTATAGAGCAAACTCCATTTGGTGAGAAACCTCAAGAATCGCTGAAAGGAACCACAAACAATAATACAATTGTGAAAGTTGTTCCAAACATTACTACCTCAGGCAAAAAATGGTATGTGAGAGCAGGAATTGGGATTTATGCTGATATTCAGGACAAAACTAACTTCCACTTCTATCCTAATATTGAAGCCAAGTATAATTTCTTAGATATTTTTATTCCATACTTGGGAGTTAATGGGGGATTGCAAAGAAATTCTTTTAAGTCGCTGTCTCAAGAAAATCCATTTATACTGTCTCAAGTTAATTTACAAAACACCAACACCAAATATAATGTATACGGAGGAATAAGAGGAAGTATTACTAATACTTTGACTTTTAACTTACAAGCGGCAAGAAAGAAAATATTTGGCCAGGCTTTGTTCTATAATGACACCACTTATTCTTTCCAAAACCGAATGGATGTTCTCTACGACACAATGGATGTGACCGAATTAAACGCTCAATTCACCTACCAACTTCAAGAGAAATTCAGATTGATTTTGAAAGGGAAATACAGCTTCTTCTCTCCGCTTAATCAGGAGCATGTTTGGAATATTCCTGCATTAGATATCACATTTGGCGGAGTTTATGACTTGGCTGATAAGATTTTAGTAAGAGCTGATATTTTCTTTATCGGAGACCGAAAAGCAAAATCCTTAACTTTCATTGAAGGAGCAGAACTCAATAACGATAACTCCTATACCATTAACCAAAAAGCCTTTGTAGATTTCAATTTAGGATTTGAATACAGATACAGTAAAAGTATATCAGCATTTTTGAATTTCAACAATATCATTGGACAAAAATACTTGAGGTATCACCTCTACCCTGTTCAAGGAATCAATATATTAGGAGGGGCTACGTTTAGGTTTTAAGTTTTGAAAATTAGTTATAAAATAGGGCTGGTCATTTTGGGCTCGGTTATATTGTATTGGATTTTAGCACCAAAAAACAATACTTATTTTGAAGAAGAATACTTAACAGAAGTATCTGAAAATTTAGCGGATTTAAAAATTTATAAGAATAAATGCAATCACGAATTTTATGAATTTAGATTAGTATCAAAAGATGGTGAATGTCCTTTAGGAACAGAATATGATTCAATAAAAAAACGATACTTTTTTAGTCGTCAAGATATTCCTATTCAAAATTATGAATTAAAAGTAATTCCATTTTTTGATACAGTAACAACAATTACTTTTCCTTTATTCAATGATACATCATTTGAATTGGACACAAGTATTTTAACAAATTATTCACGAATAGAAAGTTCTAATTCTCTTGTTAAAGCATTAAACAATAAAGATTCTTTGATATTTAATTTTAGAGAATCAAGCTGTTACTCAAACTCAAGAATTAGATATAATGTTTTTCATTCCAAAAACAAAGAAATCATTCAGAGGATTGAAAGTGGAACCCTTACAGATTCTATGAGTATTAATGAAACTATTCTTATTTCAAAACTTAGGAGATTAATAAGATTAAAAGAGAACCCAAGAAGAGAGAATTTAAAAACATCTTATGACAAAAAAGGGAATGAAATAGTGACTATTGAATATGTTATGATAGCTGGTTATCATTTAGGATTAGATATAGAAATCAATAAGGAGGTATATTCTTTTTCACTATCGGATTTTTTAAACACAAAAGACAGGGATCTTTTCGAAGAATTTTGCAATTCTTTTTTTCAGCCAAAAATGATAATGAAAATCTAATCCTGTTACAAAAAGCACAGTTTTTGTAATTCTTAGCAAAGGGTTTGTTACAAAATGACTATATTTTTGGTGATAAATTTATCACATTATGAAAAATGTTGTTTTTCTTATTCTCATTATATTTCCAATGTTATTTATTGGGCAAACTTCTTCAAGTGTTGAGGATAATTTGAAAAAAATAAATGAAAAATCATCCATTGAAGAAAAGATCTCTCTGTTTGAAATAATAGGGGAAGATTATCTTAAAAAGTCAGATTATAGCTCTTTTTTAAGCTTTGATAGAGCAATTAACGAAAGATACGGAGAAAACGAATTAGTTCATTCTGTTTCACTCAAATTAAATGTCCAATATCTAAAAAATACGAGCCAATATGACTCTGTGTTTTTTATATTAAAAAAACTGAAAGAAATTAGTCTTGGTAAAAACAGTAGGCTTTTTATATGGAGTCAACTAAATAAATGCCAGAACCATATAAATATTAATGAGCTTGAAAAGGCAGAAATCCTTGCAAACCAAATTCTTATATTGCCTTACATTAAAAATGAAGAAATAGCTTCAGCCTATTCGTTCCTTGGAAAAATAAAAGTAAAAAAAGGAGAGGTAAATAAATCAGTAGAGTACTATTTAAAAGCGGATTCGCTTATTGGCAATGAAGATTTTCTTCAAATTGAAATTAAAAGGGAACTAGCGAGTGCCTACCTCGAACTAAAAGACTACAAAAAAGCAAAATTTTATTGTGAAAAAACGTCTCATCTACTAAGCAAATATGGTAATACTTTTGAAACTCAATATTTCAACGCATTTACTTTTTCAATGTTACATGAACGCATGGGTAATTACTCTAAAGCAAGAGATTTATTAGGATATGCGAACCAATATTTTTCAAAAATCGGGGATTCACATAATTATCATGTCAGCAATATAAACTTAGGTTCAATATATAATAAGCTCAATTTGCATAAAAAAGCAAAAAATATCTATTCACAAGTCCTTAATTTTAAAAGAAACTCAAATGACCCTTTAAAGTCAATAACTTTAGTTGACGCTCATATAGGTATTTCTAAAAGTTTTGCAGGGATGAAAAAAAAGAAGCTATCTATGCTTCATATTGATAGTGCCCGCTACTACATCAAGGATTTCAAGTCGGATCACATGGAGATTATGATTTTAAAACATAAGATGGAAAATCTTGAGACTCTCGGAGATTTTCAAGCTGCTTTTTCATGCTCAAAAAAAATCAGGAAATTAAATTGGGAAATTGATAGCGCAGCTAATCTTAGCAAATTACATGAATTGGAAGAGAAATACGAATCAGAAAAAAAACAAGCTGAAATTGAAACTCTAAAAACTCAAAGTGAGTTGGACAAACAACAAAAGAAAAACCAACAAAGGCTCATGATGGGTGGAATATTATTTACTTCTGTCTTGGGAATTTTCTTTTATTTTCTATACCGAAATAGAAAAAAAACATCAGATAAACTTCAAGAAATTGATAACATTAAAACTCGTTTTTTCGAAAATATCTCTCATGAATTTCGCACACCTCTTACCCTAATAAAATTACCCATAAGCAAAAGGTTGAAATCAGGAGAACCTCTTTCTGATAAAAATGCTGAAACTATTCATAACAATACCAGTCGATTACAAAACTTGGTGGAGGATTTACTTTCCCTATCCGAATTGGATGCAGGAAAAATTGAGACAAAGAAAACTGAACAAAATCCTATAAAACAGTCCAAAATATTAGCTTCTCAATTTGATTCCTACGCAAGTAGCAAAGGAATTAATTACACCAAAATCATTGATAACAAGCATTACTCCGCAGTGTATGACGAGAAAGTGTTAGATAAGGTTTTGTCAAATTTAATCTCCAATGCAATTAAATATTCTTCCCGAGGAGATAAAGTCATGGTAGAGATAACTTGTGTTTCGGATAAGTTAAAAATTAGTGTTTCGGATACTGGTTTTGGAATCGCTAAAGAAGATCAAACAAAGATATTCGACAGGTTTTATCAAGTGGGAGAAAAAGATGAGGGAAATCAAGGTTCTGGTATAGGTTTGGCTTTGGTCAAAAGATTGGTAGAAGTAAACAACGGAACCATTGAGGTAGAAAGTGAACTCAGTCAAGGAAGTAAATTTATCGTCAATCTTCCTCTCGAAAAAGTGAAAGAAATCATTGAAGTAGAGCCTGAAACAGTAACTGAGACTGTTAAACCTTTCGTCCAAGTAGAAAACTTGGTTGAAAAAGTAGATTTTTCAGAAAAACCACAACTGCTTATTGTGGAAGACAACGAGGAATTATCCGATTACTTGAAAGAACTATTTATTGAAGAATTTGAAATTTCAATGGCTAAAAATGGAAAAGAGGGGTTGAAAAAAGCTATCGATTCCGTTCCCAATATTATTATTTCCGATTGGATGATGCCAGAGATGAACGGAATAGAATTGTGCAATCAGATAAAAACTAACTCTATAACCAGTCACATTCCATTTGTATTGTTAACTGCAAAAGCTGATGTGGAAAACAAAATTGAAGGGTACGAAACAGGAGCAGACTCCTATTTCTCTAAACCTTTTAACTACGAAGAATTGAATGCTCAATTAAAAAATCTATTAGATCAAAGGAAGCTGTTGATGGATAAATTCAGTTCTTCCGAATCTAAAAAGTTGCAATCTCCAACAACCAACTCACGAGACGTTGCTTTTTGGGAAGAATTCAGAAACTATTTAGAATCAAACATTCGCGAGCCCGAATTATCAACCCATTCCATTGCCGAAGCCTTAACAATGAGCAGAATGCAACTCCATCGGAAATTAAAAGCTCTAACGGGAAAGACAGTAGGAGTCTTAATCAAAAATCAAAGAATGCAACTTGCTAAGAAATTATTGAAGGATCCTGCAATGCGAGTTTCTGACGTTTGTTTCGAAGTAGGCTACACGGATAACTCAGCTTTTACTCGTGCTTTTAAAAATGAATTTGGGGTTTCTCCTTCCGATTATAAAAAATTAACTTAAATAAATAGACGAAAATATAGCTGATTTTCAATAAGTTAACCTCGTGTTACAAAAAGCAAAGTTTTTGTTACTAACTACAAAGTAAAAAAATAGTTCCTCCTTTACTTTTGGAATAGATAAACTAAAAATCTATTTCAAATGAAATTAAAATTACTTCTACCTCTTATATTATTAACGAATCTATATTCGACTGCTCAAATTAACTCGGCAAAGGTTTATTGGGTTGGACATAGTTTAATTTCCCACACCTATACTAAAAATCCCTCTTCGGTTAATTTAATGTCCTTAATGGATACAATGGCAACTTCACAGACCAAAACCTATGATTTTTATGACCACACAACTCCTGGCGCACCTATCGGTTGGAACTGGGGACATGCTGCTTCCTCGTGGACTTCTGGAACTCAATCTCTTATTCAACCACTTATCACAACTACACATCCCGATTATGGAACTTTTGATGTAATTGTGGTAACCGAGGGTATTGATATAAATAACACCTATTATTACTGGGCAAGTAGTTTTTACGCTCGAAAATTTTACAATGCTGCCAAAAGAGCGAATCCAAATACCCGATTATTTTTATACGAAAGTTGGCACCATTACAATGCATCCGACCCAACTTTTCGTCCAGAATATGGTCCTATATCTACTTTCAATTGGGATACATACATGGCTAATGCCAGAAACACATGGGACAGTATTGCAATTAGAGCAAGTAATCCGGCTTTAACTCAAAATGATGCAGGTTATTCATATCAAGGAACAGGAACCGATCCTGGATTAGGCTCGAACATTTTAGATATAAAAATTATTCCAACAGGAACTGTATTTCGGGAAGTATTGAAACGATTAGATTCTAATTTAGCTTCTGACAATTGGAGTTTTAAATCAGGAACATTGAAAGATGTAGATTTTTTTCAGAATCCTTTAGCTAATTTTCCTGCCGATACAGTAACTAAAGTTCATCCTGCTGATCCTTTGGATGACATTCATCCAAGTGACTTGCTGGTATATTTAAATTCTTTGGTACACTATGCAGTTATCTATCAGGACAACCCCATTAATTTACCTGCTGCAAATGGAGTTCCAACCAACATCGCTGCCATTTTCAAGGAGGTTGTTTGGAAAGTCGTTACCAATGATCCAAAAACTGGTGTAAATAACACTTCTTCAATCAAGGAAAAGCAAAGAGTTTTGGTAACTGTTTTGCCAAATCCAGTTACAAATTTTTTGACTGTAAAGTTTGATAAGCACGTAGAACAAACTTCAGTTTCTATTATTAATATGTTAGGACAAAAAGTCATTGAAATCAACAATATAAGCGGTACATCTCAACAATTAGAATTAAACAATATTCCTAATGGTATGTATCAAGTAGTAATTCAATCTGGAGAAAATCACATAATGAAAAAAATAGTAAAACAATAAAAAAATCCTAACTACATAAAACGATGAATATTTTATACAACACATTGCTATTAATTTCAATTGTATCTATATCCTTTGTCTCTTGCAAAAAAGAAGATTCCTCTGGAGATAGAACAACAAACTCCGATAGAACTTATTCAATTGGTGATTGTGGCGATTTTTTTAGTGTCGGAGACTATACAAACCTATGTTCCATAAGTTCTGGACAACCCAATGACTCACTTATTCAAGGAATGCAAATTGGAGGAACAACAACTTGTATTTATTCAGTAAAAATTGCTCCTACCTATGAAATTGCGATTACTTTAAACCAATCAGAACTTAGCTCAACAGCAAACATCAATTTCGAACAAACAAAAAGCACTTACACTTCCACCACAAATGTTTCTGGCATTGGTGAAAAAGCATTTTACACAACAGAAAGTATTACTGATAAATTATTAGTGGTAAAAGCAAGAAACATTGTAATCCAGATTGGCACATACAGCGGACATTGTGCTCACTCAGACTCTGAAATGGAACTTTTTGCTCAGAATATTATTAACAATCTTAATTAAATCTCAATGAAGACAATCCTATTAACATTAATTTTTGGGACAACTATTTCAATTAGTGCTCAATCCATCGAAAGGCAAGTGTTAGGCTCTACAGGAGGAACCTTTTCCTCTTCTTCAATAACAGTAACCTCAACTGTTGGTGAAACAGCTGTTGCAACTTTTTCTGGTAGTTTAACTCTTACCCAAGGGTATCAACAAGCCGACACGAACAATTCAACTTCTATACACGAAATAACAGTTAAGGCAAGTTATTCCCTTTATCCAAATCCTACAACCGGGAAATCAAACTTAGCCATCACCACCGAAAATTCTAATACTGAGATTCAAATTCTCATTTATTCAGCTGCAGGTAAACTCATTTCAACAGGAAATCAATCTCTCATTGCTGGAACTACCTCAAGAGTAGAATTAGATTTATCCAGACAAGCGGCAGGAGTTTATATTATCAAAATAAAAGATGCAAACAATCACATTTCAAAAACCTTAAGAGTAATAAAACAATAAAATCATGAAAAATTTAATCAAAACTTTAACGATAGCGATTCTATTCGCTTCATCTTCTTCTATTTTTGCACAAGCACCAGAAGGAATAAACTATCAGGCAACTGTAAGAAATAGCTCGGGAAACTTAATGACTAACCAAAGTGTGTTTGTTGTGTTTGCAATAAATCAAACTTCTGCTACTGGTACCACAGTTTACCAAGAATCTCATACTCTGACAACCAACAGCTACGGAGGATTTAATGCAGTAATTGGAAGCGGAACTTCTACCATCGGCACATTTAGTTCTATCAGCTGGGGTTCAAATACTTATTACTTGAATGTAACAGTAAATGGAAACAACTTGGGTACAACTCAACTCATTAGTGTTCCATACGCATTATATGCTAAAACATCAGGAAGTTCTACTCCAGGACCTGCAGGTCCACAAGGAATTCAAGGTATTGCTGGACCACAAGGTACGAATGGAACCAACGGCTTAGATGGTAAAACAATATTAAACGGAACTACAAATCCATCTTCTCAGGGGTCGATTGGAGATTTTTACTTCAATACCTCTACCAATACTTTGTTTGGACCAAAAACCGCTTCAGGTTGGGGAACTGGAACTTCTCTAATTGGACCTACTGGAGCTCAAGGAATACAGGGAGTTGCAGGGCCACAGGGAATTCAAGGGCCACAAGGTACTACTGGTGCAATTGGGCCACAAGGGCCAGCTGGAACTAACGGTGTTAATGGTACGAACGGAACCAATGGTACGAACGGCACTAATGGAATTGATGGAAAAACTGTACTTAATGGAACTTCCAATCCTTCAACACAAGGTGTAAATGGAGACTTTTACATCAATACCACCTCAAACACATTATTTGGGCCTAAAACAGCTTCAGGTTGGGGAGGCGGAACATCGCTTGTTGGACCAATTGGAGCTCAGGGATTACAAGGAATCCAAGGTGTTGCTGGCCCTCAAGGGCCGGCTGGAACGGGCATTGCTCAAACACTTAACATTTCTGGAAAC
>JBMYYT010000087.1:0-9707 GCA_049609665.1 Flavobacteriales bacterium
TTACTAACCTGGGGTTGTTTGCGCGATTTACTTTGAGAAAATACCCTGCTGCTACTTTGACTTACTCCTCTCAAAGAAGAAAAAACTAAAGTAAAAGCTAACGCTATGTATAGAATTCGAAACACGGTATCGGTTTGTTTAGGCTAAAATTAGTTCTTTTTTATTTATTCTATTTTAAGAAGTGTACCCTTAATCTGAATAATGTAAAGACTCACAGTTACTTTAAATAGGTTCCCTAATTCAAAACACCAGTTCACTCATTCTTGGTTTATTACTAAAAAGGTATGTCTTTAATTTGTTTCATAAATCACTCAAAATCCTTAAATAACATGATACAAATTAAAATGACAACCAAATTTTTATTGCTCTCAATAGCATCAGCAATCTTATTATTAACAATCTATTCGTTTAATACCAATACTGATGTAAAACCATCACAAGGTAGAACTATAGAAGTAATAGGAAGTGCTGAGATGTCACTTAAACCAGATAAAATAAAACTTCAAGTTCAGCTGAGATTCAATGGAAAAAACAGAAAAGAACAAGAAGCTAAGCTATACAAAATCTTAAAAAAAAATGGGATAGATGAAAAACAAGTTGAATATACTGGGTTTAATTATTACACCGGATGGTATTATTCCTGGTATTATTATTACTACGAATATTGGTATAATAATCATAGTTATTATCAAACTTATTCTATTCCTATCTCTTCAGAAATTGATCCAAAAAAACTACTTGCTGAACTAAAAAGACCTCTAATTCATAATCTTTGGATTAAAAATGATGGTTTTGAAAACATAACAGAACAAAGAAAAAAAGTAAAAATAGCCGCAATAAAAGCTGCAAAGGAAAAAGCTAATTATCTTCTTGAAGCCGTGGATGAAAAAATAGGTTATGTAGTTTCTATTCAGGAAATGGAACCTAAGCAAAATTCGCGTTATGGACACCCATATTGGGGCTATGGATACAATCAGCCTAATCTTTCGGCAAGCTCCAGTAACTCAGTTGTTAGCTCCAATCAAAATAATTCAAATACTGTTCAAGGAGCTCCAACAGACAAATTAAAGTATGAAGTTAAAGTGCTCTTTACCATTAAATAATTAAACCTTATCAAAATGAAAACAATCAGATTTTACAACAGACACCTGAGCTTATTGTTCATCAGCTTATTCCTATTTTCTTGCTCATCGAATGGGTACTCCATTCCAGTTCCAGTTCAAACCCAAACTGCCTCGTTGGAAGTAAATACTTCTAAAAACATAAATATAGCTCTGCTTCTTGATACAAGTGGAAGTATGCAAGGATTATTGGAACAAGCAAAATCACAACTTTGGAAAATTGTAAATGTACTTTCCGTAGCTAAGAAAAATGAAGAAAATGCAACTTTGAACATTGCTCTGTATCAATATGGTAATGATTTATTAAATCGTAAAGAAGGTTATATCCAGCAAATACTTCCATTAACAAATGATTTGGATGCTATTTCAGAAAAATTATTTGCCTTAACTACCAACGGAGGAGATGAATTTTGTGGCCAAGTTATTCAAACCGCTACAAATCAATTGGATTGGGGAGTAGAGAATGGACTGAATTTAATTTTTATTGCTGGAAATGAAGCTTTTAATCAAGGAGAAATAAACTATCAAAATTCATGTGCTGTAGCAAAACAAAAAGAAATTACAGTGAACACGATATTTTGCGGAGATAATTCTACCGGGATAAGTACTTTCTGGCAAGCTGGTGCAATTGCAGCTGGTGGGAACTACATGAACATTGATATGAATCAAAAAACAACTTATGTTTCCACTCCTTATGACGGGAAAATTGCTGAACTCAATGAAGAACTAAACTACACCTACCTGTTTTACGGAACTCATGGGAAATTGAAGAAACTAAATCAAACTACTCAAGATAATAATTCAAGAAGCTATAGTTTGGCAAATAGTGTATCAAGAGCAGTAAGTAAGAGTTCTCATAATTACTATAATGCTCATTGGGATTTGATTGATGCATCTAAAGAAAAGAACTTTGATATTGATAAAGTTAAAGCTTCCACTCTACCTTCAAATATGCAGAAAATGAATAAAACTCAAAAATTAGCATATATTAAAAGTATGTCTGAGAAGCGAGATAGAATAAACGTTCAAATTCAAGAATTAAACAAACAAAGACTCAGTTATATTAGTTCTCATAATAACAGTGGTAGTGAAGCCTCACTTGATTATGCAATGTTAAATGCCATAAAAAGTCAAGCTACTAAAAAAGGATTTGTTTTTGAAGAATTATCCAAAAACACTGATTACGAAAAGGCTTACGTTGATTATGATTATTTTGAAAAAGTAACAAAAGAAGCAAAAATCCAAAGAGCTTCGAGATTAATTAATTTCAATACTTTTATTCAATATTCAAACGAACCGAATACCATAATTTTGGATACTCGTTCCAAAAAAATGTATGATAGACTTCATTTAAAAGGAGCAATCCACATCAATTTTTCTGAGTTTACTCAAGATTACTTAACTTCTATAATTCCTGACACCAATACTCGAATACTGATTTATTGCAATAATAATTTCAAGCAATTCACTAATATTCAAGCATTACAGGGTTTGCAGTTATCTGTAAGAAGAAACATGGCATCCAAAGCTTACATTCCTCCACCAAAAATTACAACCTCTAATACGAGATTAATAGTAAATCCAAAACCAATAAATACGATGGCATTGAATATCCCTACCTACATCAACTTATATGGGTATCATTACCGAAATGTATATGAGTTGGATGAATTAGTTGCTGTAAATAATCCGTTACTTCAATTTGAGGGGACTGATGTTGTAAAATCGAATAATTAATAAATGTTGAAATTATTTAACTGTATTATCCTGATAATTATATCACTAAAAGGATTTGGTCAATGTGAATCCAATAAAATTAACTTTGTTGATTCAAAAGGAACAAGAATTGACTCAACCCAAAGCGATTTGTTTTTTCCAATAAAGGATAGTAGTGACACTCTTCATTTGGAGCCTTTATACGATATTGAATTCACACACTATGTAGATTCTTATTTTTTTTCAAAATCTATAGAATCTAACAGCAAAGAAGATACTAACTTGGCAAAACACTTAAGTTGTCCTACCTGTAGAAGTGAGAATATAAAAGTGATTAAATCCATTGATATAAATGGAGATGGGATAAAAGAATTATTCTTGTTTCGAAAATGGAATTGTGGAGTAATGCCAAATTTTACAACTAATAACAGGTATATGTATTTGGCAGGCGGTCAACAACAAGTATACGGTCAATATGAAATTTGGGATATAAAATCAAAAAAGAGAATTTTTGAAGTCAAAAACATCCGTACTGCTTCTGTTGCAATAACAACAAATGTAATTTCAAACTTTGAACTCTATAATTTTGAGGTTACAATAAACAAAAAAGGCTCAATTATTATTTCTAATTCAACTGAGAATCATTCTTTAATAGAAAAAGGAAAATATAATTACAATAAAGAAACTGGAAGCTTTATGAAGGAAGAGTAAATTTAATCTATCGAAAACACAATTCATTCCCTTTAATTTTAAAATTAAAGGGAATTTTTTTTTCTATTTTTTTAACTTTATCCAGATTTTGGCACGTTAAATGCAATGTTGTTATTGCATTGTTAACGCAAGCAACATTCATCAAAGTCAACCGTATTGATAATGATGATTTTATAAGTCAAAAAACTAAATTGCAATTATGAAAAAAACAGTTTTATTCGCAGCAGCTCTTTTAATTTCTTTATTTGGGTTAAGTCAAAAAGAATACACTATCAAGGCAAAAATTGAAGGGAATACCAATAAGGTAGCTTATTTAGCCTCATACTCAGGAAAGAATCTTTTCTATTATGACACCACTGATGTAAAATCTGATGGAAGTTTTACTTTCAAAAATACGGATATGCCACATGGAGTTTATGCGATTATTGTTAGCATGCCTCCGTCAACATTATATTTTGACATATTGGTGAATGAAACCAACATTGATTTAAGAGCAAAAATGCCTGATCCCGTGGGCACAATGAATGTCAGAAAATCTGAAGAAAACAAAATTTTCTTTAACTACATAAGCTATCTCAAAAAACAATCCGAGAAAAAAAAGCCACTTATTGAAAAAGCATCAGAAGCGCAAAAAAACAACAAGAAAGAAGAACTAGAAAAAATTAATTCTGTAATTACTGAGATAGATAAAGGAGTGTTGGCTCTTCAGAAAGAGATTGCTAATAAACATAAAGACAAGCTTGTAGGGAAATTAGTAAACATGTCAGTTGAAATTGATATACCTGAGCCTACACAAAAAGTAAAAGATACCGCTCAATATAAATACGATTATTATATCGAACATTACTGGGATAATATTGACATAACAGATGATCGATTAGGAAAATCAGCATTATTTTACAATAAAATGGAAAACTATTTTATGAAAGTTATTCCACAAGCTCCTGATACTATTATTAAAAGAATTGATCAATTTTTATCAAAAGTTGAACAAGGCGGAGTCATGTGGAAATCTTCCATAGAGTTTTTAATTTATGCTCATATCAAAACAAAAATGATGGGGATGGATGCGGTTTATGTGCACATGGCAGATAATTATATTCTTAACGGAAAATGTGACGACTGGATTGATAAAGACAAAATTGATAAGATAAGACCAAAGGTTAATAAGATGAGACCTACATTAATTGGTAAAACTGCTCCGAATATCATTCTGGCAGATAGTACTGAGAAAAATTGGATTAATCTAAAAACGGTTAAAAGCAAATATACAATGCTTATTTTCTGGGCAGATGATTGTGGTCATTGTCAAAAAGAAATACCGAAATTCAATGAGATTTACGACAGTATTAAAAAGAATACAAATATTGACCTGGAAGTATATGCGGTATGTACAAGTATTTCCAATACAGGTTGGAAAAAATTCATTAACAAGCATGACCTAAGCTGGATTAATGTTTCTGATTTTCAGGATATGAGAGACAATCCAGAGAAATATATTCTTAATGGGAATACTACATTAAAAAGCATTAATTACAGAAACTCTTACGATGTATTTGTTACTCCAATTGCCTATTTATTGGACGAAAACAAAAAAATTATTGCAAAACAATTTGGTTCAGATCAATTCAAACATATTTTAGAAGTTACGGTTAATAATAACTTGTAAAACTGTTCAGTAGTTTACTTTACATTCAGTTTATGATTTTTTATCTTTGATTTACCAAAGATGAAAACTATGCTAAATGAAATCAAATTAGGAATTCCAAAGGAATTACCGGAGCTTAAACCTTATGACAACTCAATAAGTCATGCTCCAAAAAGAAAAGAAATTCTTAATGAGG
Organism: Flavobacteriales bacterium; assembly: GCA_049609665.1. GTDB lineage: Bacteria > Bacteroidota > Bacteroidia > Flavobacteriales_D > CAJJDF01 > CAJJDF01. Next base: position 5,393 of record JBMYYT010000087.1, read on the forward strand.
ATGAAAAAAAATTAGCACTCAAAAATGCTTTGAGATATTTTCCTAAGAACCTACACCCTACTCTAATCAAAGAATTCAGAGAAGAGTTAGAAACTTATGGTAGAATATACATGTATAGATATCGACCAGATTATAAAATCTATGCTCGACCTATTGAAGAATATCCTGCAAAATCAAAACAAGCTGCATCCATAATGCTCATGATCCAAAACAACTTGGATGATGCAATTGCACAACATCCGCATGAATTAATCACTTATGGCGGTAATGGTGGAGTATTTTCAAATTGGGCTCAATATCTACTTACCATGCAGTATTTATCCGAAATGAATGATGAGCAAACTTTGGTAATGTATTCTGGGCATCCTATGGGATTATTTCCATCTCACAAAGATGCCCCACGAGTTGTTGTAACCAACGGAATGATGATTCCAAATTACTCCAAACCTGACGATTGGGAGAAATTTAACGCGTTGGGTGTTACTCAATATGGTCAAATGACTGCTGGAAGCTATATGTATATTGGTCCTCAAGGAATTGTTCATGGGACTACAATTACAGTGCTAAATGCTGGGAGAAAAATTTCTAAAAATGGAGAAGGTTTAGCTGGAAAATTATTTGTGACTTCAGGATTAGGAGGAATGAGTGGAGCTCAACCCAAAGCTGGAAACATTGCTGGTTGTGTAACCGTTTGCGCAGAAGTAAATGACCATGCATCAATTAAGCGACACGAGCAAGGCTGGGTTGATGAATTAATTGATAATATTGATAGTTTAGTTGAGAGAGTTAAAGCAGCAAAGGAAAACAAAGAAGTTGTATCCATAGCCTATCAAGGAAATATAGTGGAAGTATGGGAAAGATTTGATGAAGAAAATTTATATGTTGATTTAGGATCTGATCAAACCTCATTGCATAATCCTTGGGCTGGGGGCTACTACCCTATTGGATTAAGTTATGAAGAAGCCAATAAAATAATGGCTGAAGAGCCTGAAGAGTTCAAAAAATACGTTCACAAATCATTGATAAGACAAACCAATGCAATTAACAGCCATGCTGCTAAAGGCACCTATTTCTTTGATTATGGAAATGCTTTTTTATTAGAAGCCTCAAGAGCTGGTGCCAATATTATGGACGAAAATGGGATTAATTTCAAATACGCTTCCTATGTTCAAGATATCATGGGTCCTATGTGCTTTGATTATGGATTTGGTCCATTTAGGTGGGTGTGTGCCACTGGAAAAGATTCGGATTTGGATAGAACTGACGAAATAGCTTGTCAGGTATTAGAAGAAATGGCAAAAAACTCTCCAGATGAAATCAAACAACAAATGTTGGATAACATTCAATGGATTAAAGGTGCCAAAGAAAATAAGTTAGTAGTAGGTTCCAAAGCAAGAATCTTTTACGCCAATGCTAACGGAAGAATAAAAATTGCAGAAGCTTTTAATAAAGCAATCAAAAATGGTGAAATTGGACCTGTAGTATTAGGAAGAGATCATCACGATGTATCAGGTACGGATTCTCCATATAGAGAAACATCCAATATTTATGACGGTTCAAGCTTCACAGCTGATATGGCGATTCATAATGTTATTGGAGATTCTTTTAGAGGAGCTACTTGGGTTTCTATCCATAATGGTGGCGGAGTTGGCTGGGGTGAAGTAATGAACGGAGGTTTTGGAATGTTGATTGATGGAACAGATGATGCCGATAGAAGATTAAAATCTATGCTTTTTTGGGATGTAAACAACGGAATAGCAAGAAGAAGCTGGGCAAGAAATGAGGAAGCTATTTTTGCTATTAAGCAAGCTATGAAAGATAATCCCGAATTGAAAGTTACTTTACCTAACCTGGTAGATGATACTTTGTTATAATGCTTGTTTTACCGCTTATTGATTTAAGTAAACTAGGTTTCTGGAAAAGAGGAGCTCTTTATAGCATTTCCCGAAAAAGACGAATGGGTGAAGTCAAAATTACAAAGAGCACAATTTGCGTTACTCGCAACAGAAATACGATTCATTATTATTTGAATGAAATTGATTATTTAGAAATTCGGGGCGATTTATACCTTGAATTTAATCCTCTTGATTTATTCAACACAAACCAACAACCCGAAAGAATTCGTCATTCGGGTAAAACAAAATTTATTTTTAAAATAGGAAACAAGAACATAGAAATAAATTTTCTTATTTCCTCAAAGATTGAATTTCAAAAGTTGGGTGAAATTATGATTGAATGGTATCAGTCCCAGCAATTTAAAATTCGCGAATATTCAAAGGACAACTCCAGAATGCTATTACTCAATCCATATTTATCCTACGAGCAGATTCAAGAGGTAAAAAAGAAATTGAATATCAAAAGTATGTATGATTGATAAATTATTTCTCTATTACCTTTTTAATAGAAATTGAACAATAGTCAAAAAAAATCTCCAAGAGCATAAAACTCTTGGAGATCTTAAATAAGATATTAATCGCTATCGATTAATTCTGGATTATTATTTTCTTAGTCATCGATATCTTATCGGATGAAATTCTTACAAAATATAATCCTTGAGGTAAGTTTGAAACATCCATAACAACTTTCTCATTAGTTGATTGAACTGGTTTCGAAACAACTACTTGTCCTATTGAATTGACAATACTAAGAGTTAAGTTACCCTCATTATGTTTATCATAAATATCAACTGTTAAGAAGTCACTTGCTGGATTCGGGTATAGATTCACATTCAAATCAGCATCATTATCAGTAATTCCTGCACAATTTACGAATGTAATATTAACTGTATCTGTAGCAGAACATCCTGAAGATGCCTGTGTAACTTTAAGAATATAATCAGTACTTCCAACTCCTGAAACTGAACCAGAAACTGCTATAGAATTAGTTGTTCCTCCATTACTCCAGTTATAAGTATCATATGCACTTGAAGCAAATATTGTAACACCACCACTAACACAAGCAACTACATCGCTTCCAAGATTCAACGGAGGAGAAACTGTTTTTGTGTTAATCGTATGTATCGTAATACTATCACATCCAAATCTTCCACCACCAACAATTGTATCATTGACAATAGCTGCTTGGAAATACCAATTTCCTAAAACTTGAATACTGTCTCCTTCACAAAACAAATAATTTACTGAACCAGTTGTTGTTGGGTAAATTGCGATAATTGTAGTTACCGTACTGTCACATCCCATAGATGATGAATAAACATTAGTATAAGTTCCAGCAGCAGTGTAAGTATTACCTCCGCTTACCACGCTAGTTCCAGGGCAAATAGTAAAGTTGTCTGTTCTGTTATAGGATTTAGTTTTTAAATCTAAGATAATTATTGAGTCACAACCAGTTGCAAGTTGAACTGTATCACGATAAACTCCTGTTGATGTAAGTATTTTAGAACCTAACATAAATGTATCACCAAGACAGATTGAATCAAAAATAAATACTTGAGGAGCACTATTAACCAATAGAGTCATTACTGTGATACTATCACATCCTAATGCGTTTTGTGCTGTATCAGAATAGTTTCCACTCATTGTTAATGTCTGAGTTCCAAATACTACACTTGACCCTTGACAAATTGTATCACTTACTAATGTATCTCTAATGTAATCGTTTACCAATAAAGTAATTACCGTAATGCTATCACATCCTGATGCGTTTTGTGAAGTATCTGAATAAGTTCCACTTATTGTTAAGGTCTCCGTTCCAAATACTAAACTTGACCCTTGACAAATTGTGTCCGAAACTGTATCTCTGTTGACTGTATTAACTAATAAAGTCATTACAATTATGCTATCACATCCTGATGCATTTTGCGAAGTATCTGAATACGTTCCTGCCATTGTTAATGTCTGCGTCCCAAACGTCAAACTTGCTCCTTGACAAATCGTGTCTTTTACTGTGTCTCTGATATAATCGTTTACCAATAATGTCATTACAGTGATGCTATCGCATCCTGATGCATTCTGAACTGTATCAGAATAGTTTCCACTCATTGTTAATGTCTTCGTTCCAAACACTAAACTTGCTCCTTGACAAATTGTATCTTTTATTGTGTCTCTGATATAATCGTTTACCAATAATGACATTACAGTTATGCTATCACATCCTGCTGTGTTTTGAACTGTATCAGAATAGTTTCCACTCGTTGTTAATGTCTGTGTTCCAAACACTAAACTTGCTCCTTCACAAATCGTATCTTTTATTGTGTCTCTAATTACAGCAGTTACAAATAAATCCATTGTTACGATACTGTCACATCCTGATGCATTTTGTGAAGTATCTGAATACATTCCTGCCGTTGTTAATG
>JBMYYT010000088.1:0-9624 GCA_049609665.1 Flavobacteriales bacterium
CGTTCAAAAATTTGATGGTCGGTATAGCAGACAATCTTTAAATTGTTGTCTATAAACCCTTCTTTTATGCTGGTGTAAACCGGAGTAAATTCTGCTTCTTTCTCGATGTCATCAAATATATCTTCGAGTCGTTGAACTTGAGTTGGGTTATCCGAAAAAATAAAGTTTTGATATTCGGCAAGTGTATTTTCCTTTAGGTTTTGGGCCAATAAGTCAAACTTTTTGTTGAAACTCGGTTGTGGAGATTGCTGAAATTGAATTGTTTTTGTGCCAAAATAATTTTCGTTGCCAAACTCTACCAGTTGAAAATCATTGAGTTCCTTTTCAAATTCTTGTGAGTTAATGTACAATTCCTTTGGAGGCAATCTCTTAAGTTCGGTTTCCAACTGATTGTATGAATAAAGTGCTTTATCAAATCCCTTTTCAACTTTGTTTTTTGCCAAAGAAAAAGAATTAAGCCAAATCGTTGATTTTCCTGCAATGAATTGAAAAAAGGAACATCTCGATTCCTCCAATAACTCAGCTTGAACATTAGGGGTAATCGTTATTTTCTTGTGAGTGTTTATGGAAAGTTGATCTGCTATATTAAAACTCCTAATTGAATCAATGTCATCTCCAAAAAACTCAATTCTGAATGGATAATCAAACGAAAAAGAAAACACATCAACTATTCCTCCTCTCACAGAAAATTGTCCTGGTTCGTAAACATAATCCACTTTTTCGAAGTGATGTTCGATAAACAATTCATTTAAAAAATCAATGGAATAATTATCCCCGACTTTAATATCAAGTGTGTTTTTCTTTAAAGTTTTTTTAGTAATTACTTTTTCAACAAGCGCTTCAGGATATGAAACGACCACACTTTTCTTGCGATTCTTGCTAATCAAATTCAATACTTCTGTCCTCAAAAGAACATTAGCATTATCTGTGTCTTCAATTTGATAAGGTCGTTTGTAAGATGCGGGATAAAAAAGGAATTTGTATCCTTTTGTGTCTTTGTTTATGTTTTCAAGTGTATTAAAAAAATAAAGAGCTTGTTCTTTATCCTTCAGTATAAAAAGCTGTAAATCATCTTTTTCAGTGAATATAGCAGAGGCAATAAAAGCAAGCGAAGAGCCTACAACTCCTTTGATTTGGGTATGAGAATTCTGTTTCGAAAGCTCTTTTTTGAGTTCGATTACTGGAAAAGATTCGGTATACTTTTCTATAATTAAAGATGAATCTTGTTTCACTTTCAAATTTTACTTCGCCAAAGATAGTAATTTGTATGCCCTATTTCTTGATATATATTCTTTAAATCATCTTTTTTTAATTAGATTTGATTGTTAAACAAAAAGCTAATCTTATGAAAATCAAACTTATTGCACTTTCTCTAATTGTATCTACTGGTCTTTTTAATCCTTTAAAAAGCCAATCCTTCTCTACAGGCGATCATTATGCAAGCTTAGGATATGGTTTTGGAAATTTTGGAAACCTTGTCGCTCAATCTATCGAAAACGATATTAACAATACAAATTTCACTTTTAGTTCTTTCGGTCCTTTGTTTCTTAAATACGAATATGCTGTTGACGACAGGTTTGGAATTGGAGTGAGCTTTGCTTACTTAACTGGTTCTGGTTCTTGGGATTATGATGGAGGAAACAATACTGTTTATCAAGGAAAAGTGGACAGATTGGGGTACAATGTGAATTTAAGATTTAATTGGCACTTCGGAAATCATGATATTATTGATCCTTACTTAGGAATCGGTGCTGGGTATAGATTTAATAGATGGGAACTTTCATCCAACGAACCTAATTTTGAAAGTGATCTTGATATTCCTAATTTCTTTCCTTTTGGGATGGAGTTTACAATTGGATCTCGATTTATGTTTAGCGAAAACTTAGGTGCTTTTGTTGAAGTAGGTGCTGCAAGAGCGGTTTTTCAATTTGGTATAACTAGCCGTTTCTAATTAGCGTTTTATCCTCTTTTATTTTCTAACATTTTGTAAATAAATTAATTAAATTTACGTTAGAACATCTCGGTAAATGGTGAATGAAAAGCAAAATATATTACTAAGAAAATTAGATGAGTTTGTAAGAAAGTATTACAAAAACAAACTAATCAAAGGGTTAATCTACTCTTTTACTATCCTGTTTCTGTTTTTTTTAAGTTTCATCCTGTTGGAATATTATGGGAATTTCAATTCGTCTTTGAGAAAAACTCTCTTTTTTGGATTCCTTTTGGTTTCTGGTGTTACACTGATACGCTATATTGTTATTCCGCTTTTCAAGCTTTATAAGCTCGGGAAATTTATTGACTATACAACAGCTGCATCTATTATTGGGACTCACTTTGGCGAGGTTAAAGACAAATTGCTTAACACTTTGCAGTTAATTAAGGAAGGTGAATCCTCTGAAAACAAATTAATTACAGCCAGTATCAATCAAAGAATCGAAGAGTTAAAACCGGTTCCGTTTTCAAAAGCAATTGATATTTCTTTGAATAAAAAATACTTGAAATACGCGAGTATTCCTTTGGTTATCTTTTTAGCAATTTTATTTGTAAATGCAAAAATCATTAAAGATGGGGCAGAAAGAATAGTCAACTATACCAAAGAATATGTTCCCGAAGCTCCTTTTCAATTCAATGTGTTGAATAAGTCAATGAACGTTGTAGAAAATGAGGATTTTGAATTAAAAGTTAAATTAACAGGTTCTGAAATTCCTAATCAAGTGTATTTAAACCTCGGTGCAAACTCAATAAAACTGAGAAAAAAATCAAATACTGAATTCAGTTATACTTTCAATAATATTCAGGAGAAAAAATCTTTTATGCTCAGTGCAGCAGGGTTTAACTCCAATACCTACGAAATAAATCCTATTATAAAACCAATAGTCATGGGATATGAAGTTGAAGTGGTATATCCTTCTTACACTGATTTAAACCCTGTTAAATTAGAAAACGTTGGAGAGCTAACCGTTCCCGAAGGAACAAGAATTAATTGGAAATTCAAGACCAAAAACACTTCAAAAATTAAATTCAAAGAAGGGAGTAAAGAACTTAATTTACAAGAAACAACTAAAGGTAGTTTTAAGTTTTCTAACAGGATAAAATCAAATAAATCATTCACTTTAGAAGTGGAAAATCAATATATGATAAACCCTGATTTGTTAATGTTTTCAATCTTTACTACTAAGGATCAAGCTCCAACGATTGTTGTAAACGAAACAAATGACAGTAGTAACAACAGCATTACATATTTCAATGGAAATATTGCTGATGACTACGGTTTTAGTAAGTTGACTTTCAACTATATAAAATATCACTCTGATTCTGGAAAGGGAAATAAATCTTTTCAATCCGTTCTGGTTGATTACAATTCAGGTTATTCTCAATCAAGTTTTTACCATTTGTGGGATTTAAACGACATTAAGATAAACTTAGGAGAAACAATAGAATATTACTTTGAAGTATGGGATAATGACCGAGTAAATGGCTTTAAATCAGCTAAAAGCTCAGTTAAAAAAATTGAAGCACCCACTGAAGAAGAATTGAAAGAAAATCAAGATCAAAAAAGTGAGTCTATTAAAAATAAATTAGAAGAAAATATAAAAGAGGCTCAAGAGGTTCAGGAAAAAATCAAAAAAATGACTGAATCCATTTTAAATAAGAAAAATTTAAGTTGGGAGGATAAGAAGAAAATGAAAGATCTGCTTCAACAACAAAAAGAGTTGAGCCAAAAGAACAAAGAGGTTTTAAACGAATCCAAAAAGAAAAATCAAGAAGAAAAACAATTTAATGAGCAAACTGAGGAATTAAAAAAGAAGCAAGAAAAGCTTGAAAAGTTAATGGAGGAACTGAACAGTGACGAAATGAGAAAGCTATATGAGAAGTTGGAGAAAATGATGGAGAAAATTGATAAAAACAAGCTTCAAGATGCTTTGGAAGAATTAGATGAGGAAAACATGGATTTGAAAAAAGAAATGGAAAGAACTCTTGAAATGTTCAAGCAAATGGAGATGGACGATAAGCTGGATGAGTTTGCGAAAAAAATGGAAGAGCTTGCGGAAAAACAGGAAGAACTTGCAAATAAAGAAGGGGAAAAGACTGAGGAGCAAGAAAAATTAAATGAAGAATTTAAAAAAGCTGAAGAAAAACTTGAGGAATTAAAAGAGAAAAACGAAGACCTGAAAAATAAAAAAGACCTGGACGAACTAAGCGAGGATAAAGAGGAGGCTAAGGAAGAAATGCAGGAAAGTAAAGAAAAGCTGGAGAAAAACAAACAATCTAAAGCTAATGAAAGTCAAAAAAATGCAGCTGAAAAAATGAAACAAGCTGCACAAAAAGCTAAAGATCAAAAGTCCTCAAGTTCACAGAGTATGGAGGAAAACATGGAAGATTTAAGAGCTTTACTCGAGAATTTAATTGCTCTATCGTTTTATCAAGAAGATGTGCTTTCTGAGTTGAAAAAGACAAATGCTAATGACCCAAAATATGTTAAATTAGGACGAAGACAGATTAAAATCAAAGACGATGCAAAAATGATTGAAGACTCTTTGTTTGCATTAAGTATGAGAGTTGAGCAAATAAAACCAATTGTCAATAAAGAAATGAATAAAATAAATGATGGTATTTCAAATTCTTTGAGCTATATTAGTGAAAGAATGACGAGAAATGCTACTCGAAATCAACAGCTTACTATGACTTCAATTAACAACTTAGCCTTGTTGTTAGATGAAGCTTTAAAACAAATGCAACAAGAGTCAGCAAATCAAAACCCAGGCAGCGGTGATTGTAATAATCCAGGAGGTTCAAACCCTAAACCAGGTTTGTTGCCGAGTCTCAAAGATGCTCAAGGAAAAGCTGGAGAAGGACTTAAAAAGCTTCAGAAACAAAAAGGCGAGAAAGGAAAGCCTGGTGAAAAAGGGGAGGGAAAAAATAGCGAAGGATTAGCAAAAATGGCTGCAGAGCAAGCCATGTTAAGAAAAGCTATTAATGAACTAAGTCAAGAACTAAATAAAGATGGTAGCGGAATAGGAAATGAGCTTAAAAAGATTGAAAAAGACTTAGAAAAAATTGAAGAAGATATTATAAATGATAACATTTCTCAGCAAACTATTGAAAGACAACGAGATATTATTACAAGGTTATTAAAGTCCGAAAAGGCGCTGAGAGAAAGAGAATTTGACGAAAAACGAGAATCAAAAAATGTAAAAAATCCTAAAATAAGTAACCCAAATGAGTTTTTAGAGTATAAAAAGAAAAAACAGAAAGAAATGGAACTGTTAAAAACAATTCCTCCTTCTTTAGTTCCATACTATAAAAACAGGGTTAATGACTATTTTAATGAATCGAATTAGAAAAATGGAAGATGGAGTTTTAAATAAAATTATTTTTCTTGAATCAAATCAAGAAAGTATAAATGTTGTAACCACTTACGTAGATAATATTTTTGAAAATGAGTCTGAATCCTTTCAAGAAACTTATGGCAATGTAATCATTTCAATAACTGAAGCTGTCAATAACGCTATTAATCATGGGAATAAAAATGACCCTGACAAAAAAGTAAAAGTGAGTTACACAAAAGAAAAGGAAAACTTTATTTTTTCTATCGAAGATGAAGGGATTGGTTTTGACTATGATAACGTTCCTGATCCAACTGACCCTGAAAATCTTGAAAAAATTAATGGAAGGGGAATTTTCTTAATGAAAAACCTTGTTGATGACATCAATTTTCTTGACGAAGGTAAACGAGTAGAGCTTATATTTAAACATTCCTAAATGAATTCCTCTGAAATTGTGTTTGCTTCTGAAAACACTGATTTTCAACTAAATAATGAAGAAAAATTTGCGCGTTGGATTAAATTCTTAATTCAAAACAATCAAAAAATTGTCGGTGAAATTAACTACATTTTTTGTTCAGATGACTTTCTCCACAAGCTAAATGTAGAACATCTTAACCACGATACATTTACGGATATTATCACTTTTGATTATACGAAATCAGCTATAATTTCAGGAGATCTATTTATAAGCATAGACCGAGTTAAAGAAAACTCAGACACATTTAATGTTGAATTTCAAAATGAAATTAAAAGAGTAATGGCTCATGGAATATTACATTTACTGGGGTTTAATGATAAATCTGAGGAAGATATCATTGAAATGAGAACGAAAGAAGAAGAGGCAATAGCCCTTTTTGACACCATCTAATCGCAATATTCCATATCTTTGAAAAAAAATTGAGCTATGCATCCAAAATATGATTTAATTGTAGTAGGCGGAGGGCACGCAGGTTGTGAAGCTGCTGCTGCTGCTGCCAATCTCGGGTCCAATGTGCTGTTGATTACCATGAACATGGAAACAATTGCTCAAATGTCCTGTAATCCAGCTATGGGCGGGATAGCTAAAGGGCAAATAATCAGGGAAATTGATGCTCTTGGTGGATATTCTGGTATAATCACAGATAATACTGCAATTCAATATAAATTATTAAATAAATCTAAAGGCCCAGCAATGTGGAGTCCAAGAGCGCAAAGCGATAGAAAACGTTTTGCAGAAGCTTGGAGACTTGCGTTGGAAAAAACTCAAAACGTGAGTTTTTGGCAAGATACAGTAACTGACCTCATTATTAAAAACAATAAAATTGAAGGGGTAATTACAGGTCTTGGTATTGAGATATTTTCACATTCGGTTGTTGTCACTGCGGGTACTTTTTTAAATGGTAAAATTCATCTTGGTGAAAAACAGTTTGGAGGAGGAAGAGCAGGAGAGAAGGCCTCCACGGGAATAACGGAAAGATTAGTTTCTGTTGGTTTTGAAAACGGAAGAATGAAAACAGGAACACCTCCAAGAGTAGATGGAAGATCGCTTAATTATGAAAAGATGGAGGAACAACCTGGAGATAAAAATCCTGGCAAATTTTCATTTTCTATTGAAACAAAACCTCTTGAAAAACAAAGAAGTTGTCATATTACATACACCAATCCAGATGTTCATGATGTGCTGAGAGAAGGGTTTGAAAAATCACCTTTGTTTAATGGAAGAATTATTGGGTCTGGCCCAAGATATTGCCCGTCAATTGAAGATAAATTAGACCGGTTTTCCGAAAGAAACCGTCATCAAATTTTTGTTGAGCCAGAAGGCTGGGATACTTGCGAAGTCTATGTTAACGGGTTTTCAAGCTCTTTGCCTGAAGATGTTCAATTTAATGCAATGAAATTAATCCCAGGATTTGAAAACGTGAAAATGTTCCGACCTGGATATGCAATTGAATATGACTATTTTCCACCTACTCAATTGACGTATACTTTGGAAACAAAATTAATAGAAAACCTGTATTTCGCAGGACAAATAAACGGAACAACAGGTTACGAAGAAGCAGCTTGTCAAGGATTAATTGCAGGAATTAATTCTCACAACAAAAAGTATAAAAAAGAACCATTTATATTAACTCGTGCTGATTCTTACATTGGTGTGTTAATTGATGATTTAATTACAAAAGGAACTGAAGAGCCCTATAGGATGTTTACTTCAAGAGCTGAATATCGTCTGTTGTTAAGACAAGACAATGCTGATATTAGACTAACAGAGAAAGGTTATAAATTAGGACTTGCCTCTGAGGCAAGAATGAAAAGAGTAGAGGAAAAGATAAACGAAACGAACTCATTAATTAATTTACTTAGAGACACGAGTGTTGATTTTAATTTATTAAACCCTATTTTAGAAAAGAAAAACAGCTCAACTATTTCACAGAAAATGAAGTTTGACAAAATCATTAGTCGGCCTAATATTTCAATAAAAGAAGTTGTTACAACTTCGGACAAAATAACTGGACAAATAAATTCTTTAGATTCTTTAAAAGAAGAGGTTGTTGAACAAGCCGAAGTTCAAATAAAATATAGCGGATATATTTCAAAAGAACAAAACGTAGCTGATAAAATCATTAGACTTGAAGGAACCAAAATTCCAGAAGACATGGATTACTCTAAGCTAAGTTCTCTTAGTACTGAAAGTAAAGAAAAACTAAAAGCAATCCAGCCAAAAACAATTGGACAAGCCTCAAGAATTTCGGGAATTAAACCAACAGACATAAACATTTTATTAATTTACTTAGGCAGATAACTCAGTGTTTCACGTGGAACAAATTTTTAATTATTAAAATGTTCCACGTGGAACACGGAAACCAAAACTTGAGTGAAAAAAGCTTGATTCAGGATTTTGAGTGTTTTTAGTTTAACTATTTGTTTTTCAGTCTTTTATAAAAAATTTGCGTTTTTCGAAACGTCTTCTCTAAGGGCAGTTCTTCTCAGAGCTATTGGTAAGAGTTGTTATAGGGTGTTTAAGGCTCTTAAAACCTCTTATTTTCCTTTTTCTCGGTTGTTATATTCGTTTTGGCTAATTTCTTTAAAAAAACAAAGCTGGCAGGGTATTTGGAGATGTGTCTAACATAATTCTAAAAATTAAAAGCAAAATATAGAACTTAATTGTAAATTAGTAATTGTAAAAAACAAAAACACATTATGAAAAATTTAATTAAAATTTCAGCAGCATTGTTATTAATGTTTGCGATCACAAGTTTCAAAAGTCATTCTGTTCCAAAAAAAGGAGGTGATGCCATTATCGGTTTATGGGAACCAAGCAGTGGAAAAGCTAGGGTGAAGATTAACAAAATTGGAAATAAGTATTTTGGTAAAATCGTTTGGCTTAAAGAGCCTATTGATCCTAAAACCAAAAAAGCCAAAGTTGATAAAAACAATCCAAATGAAAAATTAACCTCTGTACCTTTGAGAGGTTCTAGGATTTTAAAAGATTTTATTTATTCTGGAGAGAACGAGTGGAGCAAAGGAACTATATATGACCCTGAAAGCGGAAGCACCTATAGCTGTGTAATAAACAAAAAGAAAGACGTACTTAACATAAGAGGGTATGTTGGTATTAAAGCTTTAGGTAGAACTGATACTTGGAAAAGAATCAAACTAAAGAAAAAGAAAAAATAAGCTATGACAACTAAATCTATATTTTGCTTTTTATTCGTTTTAGCTTTTTCTTCTCTTTCATTTTCACAAGTTGACTCAACTGGTCAAGAGGAAGAAGAAGATTATAGTATGTATGATGATGTTGAAGATGTTGGTGTTATCAAAACATATTGTAGTCCAAAAATCTTTGATTTGAGTCCAAATCGTTTCGTTTCCCTGGGATATGATTATACTGGGAAGGGTACTTTAACAACCACTGATGAAGGAGCGTTTGCTCCTGATGCCGAGATTTCCAATACCATGAGTAGTAAGATAAACTACCAAGGGTTGAGATTAAACGCTAATATTCCTGTGATATCTTTATCTAGCTTCGTCTGGCAAATAGGCGGTGGGTTTAATCAGTCTCGCTTCTCTGGAGAAGAGTTTGATTCTATTTCTGATCACACAAAATTTGTTGATGAATTAGAGAAAACACTCACAAGTTTCAATCTAAACACGACTTTGTTCAAGCCTCTTAATGAGAAATCATTTTTAATTCTTCAATTAATGGTAGAACAAAATGGTAATTATAATTTTAACTCATCTAAATCTTTACCTGATTTATCAAACACACGTTTTTCGAGCACACTATTGTGGGGTAAGAGACCACATGATAGGTTACAAT
>JBMYYT010000089.1:0-9538 GCA_049609665.1 Flavobacteriales bacterium
GATTCGAATTATCATCGGTATCAAATTGGTTATGATGATGAACTCAGGTTTTGGTCGCAGAAAGTTATTTATGTTAACAAACAGAGTAAAAACGTTTATGAGTTAGATGTTTTTGAGGATAGCTTGATTCTTTGGAAATCAAACTGAAATTAATTATACTTCCCAATCAATCCAAAATCAAAAGGAGTCCAATAACAAGCTTTTAATCCACTGGATTTAAACCCTTTGTTCACCCAAGAATTGCAAGTATTAAAACAAGAATAACTTCCTTTTGATTTATAAAAGTCATCGTTTTGGTGATAACCCGCAGCTGCAATAATTATTTTTTCGTTGGATTTAGTATTACTGAAAGTATTTAAAATATGTTCGTTTATTTTAAGGAGCTCCGCTTCTGACAAATCTACTTTAACCCATGATTTTCTCACTGAATTGTATCGAGTTACATGCATGAGTGTTGAACTTTTCAGGAACAAAGCAGAAAAAGCATTCCCAAAAGTCAAATCATCCCAAGTTGGAGTATTGATGTAAAAATTTTCATCTCCCCAACCGAAAGAATAATAATTACCTTCCTGATTTAATCCTGTTATTAAATCTTCAGACACATTATCTTTGGGAATTACGATGTCCAAATGAACACCATTGGTACTTAAATAAATGACTTTAGAATTATCCTCAAGACCTTCTGATTTATTGACGGTGAAGTAAGTTAATAAAAGTGAAATCAAAAAATAAGTAATTGGAATTAATAGGAGATAGAAAAACCACTTTAATATTTTCTTAATAATTTTCATAAGCTAAATTAAGAATAAAGTAAATCATCACTAAAGCTTAAAATCATAAATCCATCTATCATTCCTGCGAAGGCAGGAATCTAAAAGTACTAAAAACGATTCTAACGACATAGATCCCTTTCTTCAAAGGAATGACGATTTGAGTCTAAACACCTAATTATCATATAAATACTTCGCCACTCTATCTCTAATCTCTTGAGATTTTACAAGTATCATATTGTGATTTCCTCCTTCAATCAATTCGTGATGCTCAATATTTTTTATAGGAAAAACATTGTCTTTATCCCCGTGCAAATGAAGAAAATCTTGAATTTGGTTCTCTCCTTTCCAACTGTTTATTTTCTTAATTATCCATTTTTCCAATTTCCCATCCACTCGTTTAATCATTTTTTCAATATCCTCATCGTCAATTTCCTTTAAGTTTGAGAACAACTTAGAACCCACAGAATATCCAGCTTTAATCGTATTTCTAACCATTTTTGAAGGAACATAATCCAATAGGCTTGAACCTTTTTCGATTCTCATCAGAGGGTTTAATTCTTTTCTATTTTTGACCGAAGAAATAAAAATTATCTTCTCAACTGAAACATGTTTCGAAATTTCAATCGAAAGTATTCCACCAAAGGAAGTGCCTAACAAAACTACTTTTTTATCGGTTTCAATCTTTTGAGCCATTCGTTTTGCATAGTCCTCAATTACTTCATCTTTATCCAAAGGAGGAAGAAATTCAAGAACTTCACAGTCAAATCTTTCGTCACATAAAAATTCCTTGTAGATAGTCTTATCCGTTAGGAAACCAGGGACTAAATACAAGGAATAATTTTTCATAGATAAAGTTAATCTTTATTTGGAGCCATAAATTTATATACAATTCCAGCTAAAGCAGCACCAACGATTGGCGCAACCCAAAACAACCACAATTGACCCATTGCACTCGCATCAGCAAAAATTGCTACAGCAGTACTTCTTGCAGGATTAACCGAGGTATTCGTCACAGGAATACTTATTAAATGAATCAAAGTCAAAGCCAATCCAATAGCAATTCCACCAAATCCTGGAGCTGCATTTTTATGAGTTGCTCCTAAAATAATAATCAGAAACATAAAGGTCATTACTATTTCGGTAATTAATGCACCCACAAGCCCATAATTAACTCCATAAACATCAGCATCGTAGAAGTTTGTCGCAAAAGATCCTGGATCACTTCCTATTGTTATCCCTGCACTATCGATGATTAAATATAAAATCAACGCTCCAAAAGCACCTCCGAGTACTTGAGCACCGATGTAACCGGGTAAATCTTTGGCTTCAAATCTTCCTCCCATCCATAATCCAATAGAAACTGCTGGATTAAAATGACCTCCAGAAATGTGTCCTAATGCAAATGCACCTGTTAATACTGTGAGTCCGAATGCTAAAGAAACCCCTACAAGACCAATCCCAATATCTGGGACTCCCGCTGCTAATACTGCGGCACCACAACCTCCAAGAACCAACCAAAAAGTTCCAATAAACTCTGCTAATAATTTTTTCATAATTTTAATTTTTTATAAATAAAGTAAATCGAATACAGCTTTTGTATTCCCTTCAAGATAAAAGATAAAATTTAGTTTTTAAGCAACCTGTCGATAACTTTTTTGGTGTCCTTCTGTTTCAAAGACTCCCTCTTATCGTATAATTTCTTCCCTTTTCCAAGACCAATTTCCAGTTTCAACAATCCTTTTTCACTTAAAAAAAGCAACAAAGGAATTAAGCTATTCCCCTTATCTTTAAGTGCTTTCGAAATTTTAGAAATTTCTTTTTTGTTCAATAACAATTTTCTTTCTCGGTAAGGTTCATGGTTTACAAATCCACCGTTTGAGTATTCGGAGATACTCATATTTTTAACAAAAATTTCATTGTTATTAACATAGCAATATGCCTCTTTTATACTTGCTTTTCCCTCTCGGATAGACTTTACTTCTGTCCCCAAAAGTTGAATTCCAGCCACATATTTGTCCTTAATCTCAAAATCGAAATAGGCTTTTTTGTTCTTGATTGATATTTTTTGTTGTGTCTTTGCCATATTATTTTTGCAAAGTGAAAGTAAGGAGATAGAGTGGTTTTCACAATAAAAAAGAAAAGAATAATTTCAAAAAAAATCCCTTTCTAAAAATTAAGAAAGGGATTTAAAAAATAAATATCTATAAATATGATTATTGCTTAACCACTCTTTTAGTAAGCACCGAATCATCTGAATCCATGACCCTTAGGACATATATGCCTTTTGGTAATTTTCCAACATCAATTTTAACTTGAGCTAAGGATTCATTATACATTTTTGTAAATACTATTTGCCCAACTGCATTTATTAATTGCACCTGCTTAATACCCGAATTACCATATAGCCGAAGGGTTACAATATCAGTAGCTGGGTTTGGAAATGTCAATAAATTGGTTTTTGCTATTGTATTTTCATTTAAGTTCGATGATTTACTATTACTGTTATTATTGCCACTTTCATCACCACCTACATTTTCCCCTTCAGGCCCAGCAATTGTGCCAATGCCACAGGTTGCAAAATTTGAAATCGAAGATGGGATTTCAACATAGTTTGGATTATTAAAACTATTCAAAGGAAAAGCTTCTACAATTAACTCAGGAAAATGACTAAAAGTTGTTGTGCTCAAAGAAATTGTATCCATGCAATCTGAGCGAACATCATTTAAATCTCGAGCAAAACATAACATGTCGCATTGCGTAAATCCAACAAATGATTCATCCAAGTTAATTGTCATAAATCGGTTTCCCCAAACGGACTCTACGGCTATAGATGGACTGTGAAAATAAGGAGAAGAACGGTAAGTCGCAAACAATGACAACACATCACCTCCTTGATACTCAATAGAATTGGTTGGAACAGAGTTGTTAGAATTCCATACTATTACTTTTGAATTAGGGATACCTGAATATCGGTCGATGTCAACCCCCCAAAGAGCAAAGCCAGATCCAACGGAAGTTGTAAAATCTTTGTATCCAAAAATAGTTAAGCCATCAGCAAACTGTGGACTTATTAAAATACTATAAGCTGCATACCTATCTGGGGGAGAATTAGGAATATTTAAATAAAACCCATTTGGATTCATTGAAATTGTTGGTGAACTAACATTATTAAAGCCTATTACATAAGGTTTACTATCAAATTCAGAGTTAAACAACAACCAAACTTCATCTGTTCCTAAATCATAGGCTAAGGATGCTCCAAGATTATGGTCATGACCTGCTGCAAAACTGAAATTACCACCAGGCACTACATTTCCAGTTATTGGGTCAATAACAGCTGCCAATACAATTTGACCATTGCTTACAGGAAGTCCATTATCATGTCCAAGGCTACCAGTAATAAACAAATTTTGATTGGATAATTCTACGATGTCAGTAATCGTATTATTTTGATCAGCTTGAGTATAATTAGCTTGCCAAAGCAAAGTCGTTAAATTCATATTTAACTTAAGTAAAATTGCTTGACTACTCATATTAAAAGGTTGAATAACTCCACGCTCATAGCCCCCAATATAGTAATCACCAGTAGCTTGAGATTCTATTATTGTGGTTCCAGCAGAATTGGGAACTTGTAATTGAAAATCTGCTAAAAATGCTCCATTTTGATCGTATTTAGCAACATATAATTCATGATTGTTTGGGTCTCCCACATATCCAGTAATAAGAATATTATTAAATTGGTCAACCACAACATCTAACACCCGATCATCTGAGCCAATATCTAATTCATGTCTCCAAACTGCCGCTCCAAATTCGTCAACTCGAGCAACAAAAATATCATAGTTATTAAACGAAGGATCATAAACTGTAGAAGCTACTGCATAAAAATCAGTGCCTGTATTATTAGTCTTTGCAACACAACTATGGATTAAATCTCTTGATCCAAAATCTAAAAAATTTCGGCTGGATGGAGGCTGAGCTTTTATTTGAATCAAAACAAATAATAGGGTGATAAGTAATATAAAATTTTTCATAATAATTGATTTTTTAAATTGTTAATAAAAAAGGAACGGAATAAATCGTTCAAAATAATTTATAGCATCAATTTTCTTCCCTATTTTGGTTTAATAACATAGTAGATTTTAACTTTAAAATCATTCTTATAATGAGTAAAATACCAAAAAATCAAACATTTCCCTAAAATTTAAGCAACTTTCTAATTACTAAACGTATATTTATAAGGAGTTATGAAAAAAATTACAACATATATTTTTCTTAGTTTAATTATAAATTTAGGGTTTACAGATTCATTATTATCGCAAGGTTTCTCCCACAAAGGAACTGAATTCATTGTTCCGAATGTAAGATTTGACTCATATCAATTGATTACAGATGGGATTCCTGCTACTGTTACCGTTGAAGATTATGGATTTGGAACTACTACCATTTATAATCTCCCCGCGGATACTTGTTTTCAGCTTTCTATGCAATATTATGTTACCCCATTACCTTTCAATTCGCTATATAATTTCACCTACAATCACACCCATCGATTAGCGAAAAAATCAGTGCGGATTACCTCAAATACTCCTATATATGTTCAGGCTCAGTTCTTTGAGCCTTCAGCTGCCGCGGGTAGTTTCGGTACTTACCCAGTTATACCCAAGAGATATGCAAGAAATTCAGTCACTTTATTAACAAAAAACAGACCTGATACTCTAAGTAGCGATGTTCTTTTATTCGTTCTAACAAGTTTTCAGGACAGCACAGATATTGTTGTGAAACCTACCCATAACAGTTCTCACGGATGGAAAAAAGATAGTACTTATGTCCTAAGATTGGACAAAGGAGAAGCTTATACCATCCCCTCAGTTTTTCGAAGCTATGCAAATCCTCATTTAGATTCTACTTATAACAGCAACGATTTTACAGGCACAACACTTAGAACTCTCAATCCTTGCCATAAAATTAGTGTTATGTACAAACATTATGAAGCCATTTTCATACCAAGTACATTAGGAAGTTCTTCTATAAACTCGGATGTTATACTGGAAGAGTTTGTTCCCAAAGAGTACATGAGAAAAACCAGTTATGTAGTTCCAGAAAAATTATCAAGATTACCTGACTTAATGCATGTTCATGCTGTTGAAAACAATACACAAGTTTTCTATAATGGCCAATACATTACTACTCTCCAAAAAAATGAACAATGGGACACTTTGTTTGATGAACCTGCTAAAGTGGAAGGGAGCAATCCAATTTTTGTTACTCAATATTTTTTAAGCGGCTATTATACCACAGATTCAATAGACCCGGAAATGATGATAGCATATCCTATCCAATACCGTACTTCCAATTTTAATTTTTATCTCAATAGGTCTTGGGTGCCGTATCAACCTATTAGGCAATTGAGCATTATAACCGACTCATTTAATGTTAATACTTTCACTCTTAATGGAGTTCCCATTTCAAACACTCATTTCGAACCTTTTTCTGCGGACTCTTCGATGGTCTTTGCAACTATCAGGATTAGTCGTTTTCAAAATTTCTTTTCGTTAAAATCTACGGGAACTTTCCAAGCTTGGGTTACCAATAACAAACGTGCTGAAACTGAAGCCTATCAATCTCCTTTGGATAGTGTAATGCCAAGTCCACCGCCTCCACCTCCCTATTATATGGATACATGCCTCTACGATACTGTTCCACTTAATGGAAAAGAAGAAGCATTAGGTTGGCTATGGAATACTGGAGATACTTCAAACCAAATAAACATTCATACTGCTGGTAAATATTGGGTTCAAAACTTTTATTGCACCGATACCATTGTAGATACTTTTGATATTACTGGTTTCTTGTATGCCTATGCACGGGATTCAATTTGCTATGAGGATTCGCTTTGGTTTAGGTCAAAGTTTGTCTCTCAACAAGGCTATCACTATGATACTACCAATCACATTGGCAGTTGCGATACCGTAACCCGATTGTATTTAAGCTATTACAATCCTATTCCTTCCGATATTCTATTAAACGATACACTCTGTGGTGGCGATAGTTTGGTAATTGGGAATTTAAATTATTCTCAATCTGGTCAATTTTTTGATACGCTCTATTACTCCAACGGATGCGACAGCCTATATATTGAAGCCAATATTTATATCTCACAAGATACGACCTATCAATACGATACAATTTGTGACAATGAAACTTTTACTTTCTTTGGTAATTCATTATCAACCCCAGGAACCTATTTCCAAACAGAAACCAATCAAATAGGCTGTGACAGTGTAATTGTGTTGGAATTGACAGTAAATCCTACTCACTATTTGAGGTACGACACTTCGTTTTGTATCAAAGACAGCATATTGGTAATCAATAGGATAATTAATACAGATGGTGTGAATCAATTTCCGTTTCTCAATCAGTTTGGGTGTGACAGTTTAATTGAAGTAAATATTACTAATTACTGCCCTAATATTGCATTTATCCCAAACAGCTTCTCGCCAAATAGCGATGGAGATAATGATGTATTTTTGCCTGTATTTGTTAATCAAGATGAAATTCAGAACTACAATTTGTTGATTTTTAACCGCTGGGGAGAAAATTTATTTCAATCTCAAGATGTACTCAAAGGTTGGGAGGGAAAACATCAAGGAACGGAAGTCCCCCTCGGAGTCTATATTTGGAAAATCACCTACCAAGCCAATGGCGAAACCAAAGAATTGATTGGGCATCTGCAATTGGTAAAGTAAGAACATAGATAATTCCAATTACTCTTTTTCTTTTTAGTAAAAAATATCCCTATTTTTGAATCATGAGTAAAAAAGAAGTTTCTTTTGATGAATTTTCACCGGTTTCATTGAAACAGTGGGAAGAAAAAATTGTGAAGGATTTGAAAGGAAAATCCCTTTCGGAATTGGAATGGAATACGGAAGATAACATTGTGTTAATTCCCTATTACAATCAAGAAAATAAAAAATATTCTGAAAACGAGTCGAAATCAAAACCTAACACCAAATCCAATGAATGGAACATCAATTCGTTCATAAAAATCACAGACGAAAAATCAGCAAACAAACAAGCTCTTCAAGCTTTATCGGAAGGGGTTAACTCTCTAACTTTTAGAGGAGACAATATTAATCTTGATGTGTTGTTAAATGACATTATGATTGAGATTATTGCGGTTCATTTCATCACAAGAGACCCTTTAAAATTAGCTCAAGAACTAAAAGATTTATGCCTCAAAAGAGCAATTACCTTTGTGGATATTGAAGGAAGTATTTCTTTTGATTATTTAGGAAATTTAGCTCGAAAAGGGAAATGGTTGACTTCGTGTGACCAAGTTATAGAAGACTTGAAGAACATTGTTTCTTTTACTGCTGAAGCAGATGTAAAAGCAATGTGTGCCAGTAATTCTTATTTTCAACATTCGGGAGCAACAGTAGCTCAGCAAGTTGGAATTGCCTTAGCTCAAGGAACGGAATATTTTAATCTTCTAACTCCTGAATTTACAACAGATGATTTGGCAAATAAAATGCAATTTGAATTTGCTATCGGAAGCAATTATTTTTAGAAATTGCAAAAATAAGAGCTTTCAGAATGCTGTGGGCAAGAGTGTTATCTGAGTTTGGTTCAACGGAAACAGACACAAAAATAAACACCTCTACCTCCACTCTATTTTGGAGTAACAAACAAACGAAGAACAATATGCTGAGAGCCACTTCTTCCGCTATGAGTGCTGTATTGGGTGGGTGTGATTCATTGACTATAAAATCATTTGATGAAGTGGATGAAAACAAAAAATCGTACGCTTCTCGAATTGCCTCCAATGTTCAACTCATATTAAAAGAGGAATCTTATTTTGACAAAGTCGTTGATCCTTCTAACGGTTCTTATTACATTGAAACTTTAACAGAAGAAATTGCAGAAAAAGGCTGGTTGTTTTTTCAAGAAATTGAGAAACGAGGAGGGTACATTGATGGACTTAAATCAAGTTTTATCCAAGACTCAGTTTATGATTCTGGAGAGAAATTAATTGAAAAATATAATAACAATCAAATTTCGATTGTTGGAGTAAATAAATATGAAACAGAAGACAGAGCTGTTTCTTTAAAAAGAAAAAACGAACCAAAAAAGGAAGAAATAAAATCACTTTCCTTTCTTCATATACACTAAACAATGAAAAATATTGGAATTGCATTAAAAGGAATGGCTATGGGAATAGCTGAGACAATTCCTGGCGTTTCTGGAGGAACAATTGCTTTTATTACAGGTATTTACGAAAAATTACTTCAAACCATTAAAGCATTTAAACCCAGCTTAATTTCAACTTGGAGAAAAGAAGGTTTTAAGGCTTTCTGGAACGAAATGAATGGAACATTTTTAGTTTCTCTTTTAGGAGGAATGGTTATTGGAATGGGAATTGGAATTGTTGTTATTGAAAAATTAATTCATTTTTATCCACCTGTAGTTTGGGCTTTTTTCTTTGGGTTGATCATTGCGTCCATCATTTATATTGGAAAACAAATAAGCAAATGGGACATTAAAGTAATCTTGGCGTTAATTATCGGAATTGGAATTGCATTTGGCATCACACAACTCCCTATGGGGCAAGTAAATGAAAGCCTATGGTTTGTTTTTATTTGTGGAGCTATTGCTGTTTCGGCACTTATATTACCGGGGATTTCTGGGAGTTTTATCTTACTAATCATGGGAATGTATTCTTATGTTCTTCATGATACTTTGAAAACTGGAATTTTTGAAAATCA
>JBMYYT010000090.1:0-9399 GCA_049609665.1 Flavobacteriales bacterium
ACAGCTTCGTTAATCAACATAGCTTGTATTCTTTCAAAAATCTTTTCGCCTAATTGTTGATCTGTATTTGGTTGAGAATTAGAAGCTCCATCAGAGTAGTCATAATAGCCTTTTCCAGATTTTCTTCCTAATCGTCCAGCTTCAGAAAACCTTTTCTGAGTAAAAGAAGGTTTGTATCTGGGATCAAAATAGAAGGCAGTAAAGACAGTTTCAGTCACTGTATAGTTAACATCATTACCAATATAATCCATTAGTTCAAAAGGTCCCATTCGGAATCCACCAATTTCTTTCATTGCCCAATCTATAGTTGCAAAATCAGCAATTCCTTCCTCATATATTCTCAAAGCTTCCCCATAAAAAGGCCTTGCAACTCGATTTACGATAAATCCTGGAGTATCTTTTACCAAAGCAGTGACTTTTTTCCATTTGTCAATGGTAGTTTTTGATTTATCAGTTACGTCCTGAGCAGTTGTGATACTCGGAATAATCTCTACCAATTTCATAAGTGGAGCAGGATTAAAAAAGTGAATTCCAATAACTCTCTCAGGATGTTTGCAAGCCGAAGAAATAGAAGCAATGGATAGGGAAGAGGTGTTGGAAGCGATAATACAATCTTCTGAAACTAACTCTTCCAACTGAGCAAATACGGATTGTTTAATTTCTAAGTTTTCGACAATAGCTTCGATAACAAGCTCTGAGTTTTCAAGATAGTTCAAGCTATCTACAAAAGTTATTCTACCCAAAATTCCGTCAGCTTCTTCTCTTGTCACTCGTTCTTTTTCAACTAATCGGGTCATTATTTTAGTAAGACTTGCACTTGCCTTGTCCAACGAGGCAGAGTTGGTGTCAAACACTGTTACTTCTTCGCCAGCTGTTGCTGCTACTTGAGCAATTCCTGAACCCATTGATCCAGCTCCTATTATTCCTACATTCATATTTTTTTAGTTATTAGTAATTAGCCATTAGTTGATTCTTGTGTTAATCCTCGTCTGCCAAAAGGCAAGGTCGAACACGCCATACAAATTTATTAAGTCACACTGAGTGGAGCTGAAATGTTTTCATTGCTCTAACATCTCTAATCTATCAGCGAAGCGGTCTTTAATCTTTTTATTTCCCCTTAAACTCGGGTTTCCTTTTTTCCAAAAATGCGGCAATTCCTTCTTTGTTATCGTAAGTATTTGCGGCTTCTATCTGTAATTCTTTTTCCACTCCTAATTGAGTCTCCAAATCATTTTTTAATCCAAGATTAAGAGCTCTTTTTGTTAATCCAAAACCTTTGGTTGGTCTTTTGGCAAGTAGTTGAGCGAATTCCAGTACCGATTCCATTAGATTGTCATGTTCCACAACTTCGTAAATCATTCCAATTTCTTTGGCTTTTTCTGCCGAAAATTTATCTGCCAAAAACATGTGAGCAGTTGCTCGCTGCATTCCTATCAATCTTGGAAGAAAAAAAGTTCCGCCACTGTCAGGAATTAATCCAATACTGCTAAAAGATTGAATGAAACTTGCCTTGTTACTCGCAAAAGTAATATCACAAGCAATAGCAATATTTGCACCTGCACCCGCAGCCACACCATTGATTGCTCCAATAATTGGTTTTTCAATACTTCGAAGTCTTTTAATGATAGGGTTGTAGGTAGTATCTACGATTGTTCCGATATCTGGACCGCCTTCTTCTGTTGCTTCTTTTAGGTCTTGTCCAGCACAAAATCCTTTCCCGTTAGCGGTAAGAATAATTGCTCGAATAGATTCGTCCGTTTCAAATTCATCCAAAGCAGCTTGAACCTCCTTTGCCATTGGTATATTAAAACTATTGTATACTTCTGGTCGATTGAGAGTTATGATTCCCACTCCTTCGTTTACTTCTTTTAGTATAAATTCCATTGAAATTTTGTTTGGTTAAAAATAAAGAAACTTGAATCAATTTATAGAATAGGTGTAGTTTTTTATTATAAATTTCACGTATCTGTCATTCCTGCCTTCGCAGGAATGACAATGACATGAGGAACAAATTAATCTAATAATCCTTTTTCTTCAAAAAAGTCATCGCTCAATTGAATCAGTTGAGGAAAAAATAATAAAAAGTTTTTTTCCAATTCAGTTTCAAGTTCTTTTAAATCTTCCAAAGAGTTTTCAATCGTGTTATTATGTCTTGCTCTTCGGGCAATGCTCATCAATGCTTTGTTTATTCCCCAATATGAACCGTAGTTATAAAACCAATCGTTTTCTCTCATGGAAGGGAGGATAGGTTGAACCTTTGGGGGAAAGACAGCTTTCTCATCCTCAAAATCTTGGTATACTCCAGCTGCAAATTTCTTCAAGGGTTCATCGGAGTACTTGCTCCAATTCTTTGCCAAAAAATAATCGTAATAAATATCTAACAGTACGGATGAATATTTTCCTTGTCTTGGGTGCAATAATCTTTTACTTTCATGAACCAATTCATGCGAATCGGTAAACTCGTCTATTTTACGATGTAATGCTATTCCTAATTGAACTCCTTCAGTATAGCTTTCAAGTTGATTTCCTCTTATGAAATCGGCTATGAAGTTACCAACCCTAATTTCTTTATGGTCTCTGGATAAATATTGATGGGCTAAAAAATTCATAGAAAAGTATTGAAATTATGTCGTTATTCAAATGTAAGGTTAATAATAATAGTGTTGAATAAAAAAAAAGGGAAGATGATTGCTCAACTTCCCTTTGATTAATTTAATAACTTAACTTATCGAACTACAATTCGATGTTGCTCAGTCCTTTCTTCACTCACTAATTGTACCAAGTACACTCCTTTACTGAAAGAAGAAATGTCAATTATTTTGGATTCGTTTGAAGCAAAGATTTTGTTCTCGGCATAAATTATTCTTCCTTGCATATCCATTACGTTGAGAGTGTAATTTTTTGTCTCACCTTCGTTTAAAAGGGTAAATTGTCCTTCGTTTGGATTCGGGAAAATTTTAAAATAATTGCTAAAAACAGCTTCTTTAATACCAGGTTGTTGAGTATAAACGGTGTCTCTAATATAAAAGTTGTCAATATGGAACCTATTATTAGCATTTAGGAAAGAAGATCTTCCATAAAAACCAAATTTCACTTTTCCAGTTGTATTTCTTATTTCATGATTGTGTCTATTTCTACCGGCAGTAATTGAAGTGGTTGAATCCCATACATGTAATATGTCTGCTGACTGCCAAGTAGTTCCATTGTTAAATGAAATAATGAAAACTAAAGAATCATCGCCATCAAAAGCACCGAGGGAGGTTGTATTCCAATTAGTTAATGAATAATCAAAAGAAACTATTCTTACAACATTTGGATCACTACCAAAATCAATTGAAGGTGAAATTAACCATTCATCATTTGTGCTACCATATATCTGCAAAGTGGCACCAAAATCAATTCCTTGATTTCCAAACTGTCGTCCAATCCAATTTGAATTCGTTAGGTTTGTAAATGTTGTCCCTGAACTGGTAAGAACTCCTTGTTTCTCTTCCCAACATAATGGAAGGTAGGACGAAAAGTTTTGTGAATAAGGTCTACTAAATGCATCAGGACAACCAGTTACACCACAATAAGGTCCAGCCCATGTACTTGTGTCTCCATTATTACATACTGCTTTTATCCAAAAACAGTAATCTGTAACTGGAGATAATCCTGTAATAGGTAAAAAATTTGAAGTAGTAGTTGATGACCCTAATTCAGTTCCCACACCTGGCACATAACCTATTGCTCCATAGGAAACAATATAGCCGCTTTTGGCAGTATCTGTATTCCATCCAATATTCATAGTAGTTGAATCCTGTCCAATATTAAGTAGGGCACCAGATACTGGTTTTTCGCAGGAAACATTGGGCTCCCAGCATAATTCATCAATGTACACCCTGTCTCTTGTCCCTTTTGCTTCCCATAAAAATGCAATTCTGTCATCTGTTGTAGAAGAATAGGAGGTGAAGTCTATTTGATAATAGGAATAAGTAGTAGAAAGCGATAAAGTATCAATAGGTGTAAAAGTAGCAGGGTCATTTGGATTTGAAACGGTTCCTACAATAAGTTTTGATAATCCACCAGAACCAGATTCTTTTGACCAAAAATTAAGTCTATGAGTTCCCGCAGAAATGTTATTTAACTCCCCTGTACTCACCATGATAACTGTACTTGCGTCAAAAAAGTTTGACATAACCAAGCTGTAATCTGTTAAAAATGAATTACTCGGGTCATTGTTAGAAATTGCTAAAGCATTCACGTCTGTTGAATTAATATATTTTTCCCAACATACTGGCAAGCTACTTGTGTCAACAGTATAATCAAAATCCAAGCAAAAGTCTGATACAGAATCACATAATGTTTGTGCTCTTACAGGACCAATAATTTTACTTGAATCTCCTGACAAACAAATGCTTCTAAGATAAATATCGTAAAGAGATGAAGGGTTTAGTCCAGTTATTGTTCCTGTGCTTGAGGTAGTAACTGCTGTTTTGGTTCCATAACCTGGGGTGTATCCAGCAGGCCCATGTTCCAATTCCCATGAAAAATCGCTTGAGCCATCCACCCAATTTAAGGTAATAGTGTTTTGAGTGCTTGAGTTGTGCGATAACATAGAAGGACTTGGACAAGCAGGAGGAATATCAATTTTGAAATTGTCGATAAATATTTCGTCAAAACCATCGTTTACCGTTGATTCCGTATAAATAGCAATTTGTACTACTCCAGTATAACCAGCAGCTGTTAAATTATAAAAATATAATTCTCCAGTATTATTTGGAATATCTGTAGAATCCCACTGTCTTAAAATGTTAGCGGTTGACCAAGTTGCTCCAAAATCAGTAGAAATAAGTACAACTATCTTATCATCCAACGCTATTCCTCCTCCTATTGGAGCAGTAGTGGCACTTCGTTCAGTAACCGCAACATCAAATTCTAATTGATAGGCAGTGGTTCCATCTCCAATATTAATTGGTGGAGAGATTAACCAATCCGCAATATTTGTATACCTCAATTCGCATCTTGCAGCGCCTAAACCTAAACCAGTTTGGTTTCCAAAATCATCTGCAGTCCATGCAGAATAGCCTTCCGTGATAATAGAATTTGTACTCAATAATCCTCGGCCTTCTTTCCAGCAAGTTGGAGGTCCAGATGAAGTCATTGTAGTAAAATCTTCTAAAAAGGGTACTGAAAAACTGGCGCAAGGAGTACAAAAATTATAAGGGCCAACTAATGTGCTTGAGTCAGATGTACAAATACTCCTTAAATAAACATCGTAGCAGGTAGAAGCAATTAGTCCTGAAATCCCTGCGGTATCGTTGCTTACATTAAGCACAGTTCCAGAGCCAGGAGTAAATCCTACTGCTCCATATTCCAAAATCCATGATATATCTCCAATTCCATTAACCCAAGAAAGTGTAACTGAATCGCTTCTGGTTTCAATACTTGTAAGTGCAGAAGGAGGAGGGCATCCACCAGGTAAATATTCATCAGCTCCAATATCTACAGAGGTTGAAGGTGCAAGTGGTCTTGATTGTCCATCAATATCTGTTGTTACTCCAATTGAGTTGTTTCCAGCATCATAAGCTAAAGTCCCGATTAAGTGTAAATCGGTGTTTGAGACAAAACCTGGGTCTCCATATTTACTGTTAATGTCTTTGGATGATGATGTTTGGAGAGAACTTAAGGTTGCATAATCAGTATTGTTATACCTAAAGGGAGTTCCTGTTGAATAATAGATATTATAATCTAATGAATCCACATAGGTAATAGTTCCTGTAGTTGTATAGATTGCATAAGTTCCTTGATTGTTATAAAAAATATTGTTTACGATGTTTGTCTTCCCTCTAAGCGCAGCGGTGGAGGCAGAAAGATAAAGAGGCCTGCCGTAAGAGGACCAAGAAGAATTTGTAAAAACAGTATTGTTGTAAATATTTTGGTAATACCCATTTTCTATAGCAATACCATAATGTAGTTTGTTAGAAGTAGAGGCATACATATTAATCATGTTATTTTCAATAAGAACGGGATTGGTTAAAGACCCATAAGTATAGGTTAGCCTTATTCCATAAGTGTTACCTATGCTTGAATTAATTCTAATGTTGTTTGCTTTTACATCCGATGCTGAGTCAGAATAGGTAAGATAGATGACATGTAGTGTTGTATTTCTATTGGTGTCATCTTCAAAGTAGTTGCCAGTTACTTGGACATTTGAACTTTCATTGGAATAAACACCGTAATCTGAAGAGTACATCACGGTATTATTTGTGATAAAAAAGTTAGATTGGTGAGCTGATCCTGTAGAATTTATATAAAAGGCATTTGAGCCTCCATAAATTGTGTTATTATCAAAAGTAAGATTGCCACTGACATTAGTTGCACCCGTATTTTCGTAAAATATTGAAAAATTATCACTGTTGTTTAAATTTCTTGACCCATAAAGGGTATTGTTTTTAAACGTTATAAACGAGTTAGCTCCAGTAAAATTTACCAATTTCCCGTAAGTTGAACCTGTTGTAGAGGAAATTGATAAACTATCAAAAACAAAATAAGTCGAACCATTCAATTGAATAACATAATTGTTAGCGGTTGAAGTGGCACCGTTAAACTGTATCATAGCCTCTGACGTATTTGTTGGATCTGCTTTAAATGTGATTGTATTTATAGCAGACGCACCTGTAATACCCCCAAAAGAAACTTGTTCGGTGTAAGTTCCTTGTTTTACCAAGAACAAAACAGGTCCAGAAACTCCATTTGCTGTTAAAGAGTCTTCGGCCGCATTAAAAGAGATAAAGTTAGTTCCGCCAGTTGCTGATGCCGAATTAATAGTGTAAGTTCCACTCAATGGTGTTGCTAAAGAACTTAATGTGAGTAAAATCAACAATGATAATATTGACAAAATTTTAGTTGTGATTTTCATAGAATTGGAATAATTAATAATTGTAATTCAAATGTATATAAAAAAAGCTAAGAAAAATCTTGATAATCCATAATTAACAGAATAAAATTAACATTTCTATTTACTGGTTAAAATCTTAACAAACAATCTGTTAACTGATAATAGTTTAACAAAAAAACAATAAGTTTAAAATAATAACTCTTTTAATTTTTTATAGAAATAAATCTTCTCTTATATTTGCAAACCGAAAAAAATGGCGAGGTAGCTCAGTTGGTTAGAGCACCGGATTCATAACCCGGAGGTCAGGAGTTCAAATCTCCTTCTCGCTACTCATAAAAAAGACTCTCAGCAATGAGGGTCTTTTTTGTTCCTCATCTTAACTCATAATTTTTACTTATGATTTTCATATAAAATATAAATAAAAATATATGAATTCTATTTTATAGTTTTACCAAAACAAAGCGATGGTAAACATTATAATATATCTTGAAAATGAGTTGAGTAAAAAATCTCAAGAGTTAGTTGAATCTCTGCTTCAACATGAATTAGTTGCAAGTGCCTCTATTGATGAGGATAATAGCTACTACATAAAAAAGAACGAGAAAGTAATCAAAACAACTCACACTGTTATTACCGCACAAACAAAATCACTTATGTTTAGCGATGTAGTAAATTTTATAAAATCAAATTTTGGAGAGGAAGTTCCGGTCTTTTCTATGCCATTGACTCAAATGAATGAATATTTTAATGAATATATAAAATCAAGAACCAAAAAAGTATAAACCTAAATAATCAAACAATGAAAAGAATAACAATATCAAAAGGAGATGGAATAGGTCCAGAAATTATGGATGCTACTCTGGACATACTAAAAGCAGCAGGTGCTCAACTTGAATATGATGAGATTGAAGTAGGTGAAAAGGTATATTTATCGGGGAATACTTCGGGTATTGCCAAAGAATCTTGGGAGAAAATAAGAAGTAACAAGATTTTTTTGAAAGCTCCAATTACAACTCCACAAGGAGGGGGATACAAAAGTCTGAATGTGTCAACAAGAAAAACTCTTGGATTGTATGCAAATGTTAGACCCTGTATGAGTTTGCATCCGTTTGTAAAAACAAAACATCCAGTAATGGATATTGTTATAATTCGAGAAAATGAAGAGGATTTGTACGCAGGGATCGAACACCAGCAAACTGATGAGGTTGTTCAATGTTTGAAATTGATTAGTAGGCCGGGATGTGAAAAAATTATCAGATATGCTTTTGAATATGCCAAAAATTACGGGAGAAAAAAAGTGACTTGTTTCTCAAAAGATAATATCATGAAACAAACTGATGGATTGTTTCACGAAGTATTTAATGAAATTTCTGCGGAATATCCAGAAATTGAAAACGACCATTGGATAGTTGATATAGGTGCAGCAAAAGTAGCGGACACTCCAGAAGATTTTGATGTAATTGTAATGCAAAATTTATATGGAGATATAATTTCTGATATTGCTGCTCAAATCACAGGATCAGTTGGCTTAGCAGGTTCCTGTAACATTGGTGAAGAACATGCAATGTTTGAAGCTATTCATGGTTCCGCTCCAACTATTGCTGGACAAAACATTGCTAATCCGTCTGCATTAATTCAAGGAAGTATCTTGATGTTGAACCATATCGGGCAAAATGAAATTGGAGACAAAATTCAGAATGCTTGGTTAAAAACCATTGAGGAAGGAATTCACACAGTAGATATTTATGACGAAGAAATAAGTGCAAAAAAAGTTGGTACTAAGGAATTTGCAGAAGCAGTTATCTCTAATCTTGGAGAGTTGCCAAGTAAAATGCCTGTGAGAAAATCACCTACAAATATTAAACTTGAATTGCCCAAATACGAAAGAAAAACAAGGAAGAATAAAGAGTTAATAGGGGTAGATTTATTTGTGCACTGGGATGGATTTGATCCTAATGATATTGGTAGTCAGCTTCATAACATCGAGAGTGATACCATTAAATTAGATATGATTACAAATAGGGGAATTAAAGTTTACCCTCACGGTTTCAAAGAAACTTTTTGTACGGATCACTGGAGATGCAGATTCAAGCATACGGAAGACAGAGAGATTACTAAGCAAGAAATAATTGATTTGTTGAATAACGCGGATGCAAAAGCAATTGATGTAATCAAAACAGAAAACCTATACAAGTTTGATGGAAAACGTTCTTACTCACTTGGTCAAGGACAATAAATAATAATTAGTAAAACATCGAAAGCTCTCAAGAAATTGGGAGCTTTTTGGTTTAAGATATCCTTCCCCAATTAGGCTTTCTCCTAATCAGTTCAGCTAAATGTTGACGAATTAAATAGTTTTCTTGCAACTCAAGATTTGGGTCTTTGTTTAATAATTCTGTAGCAAGATTTCTTGCGGCCACTACAATTTTATTGTCTTTGATTAAATCACCTAATTTCAAATCGAGAATTCCACTTTGTTGAGTACCTAATATATCTCCTGGTCCACGGAGTTTCAAATC
>JBMYYT010000091.1:0-9224 GCA_049609665.1 Flavobacteriales bacterium
AAGTACCATTTCTTCCATGATACAAAGATATAATTTGTTCTTAGAATTGTTTGTTGATAAAGTGAGAGTTGTTAACTATTTGGTGGGGATAAAACCTAAATAAATTGATGTTAAAATAAAATCATTTATCTCTTTAATAATTTCTGATACCTCTGAATATTACTTGGGTCCAATCGTTTTACGATGTTAAAAGCTGCTAATTTATTTTCATTGGAAGCTTCGGAATACACATTCAATATTTCGCTTACTTTAGCAACAAAAAACAACCTCATATTGACAGTTCCCGGTTTATTGGTATGTACTTGTTGTAAATAACCCAATGCTAATGTAACAGCTGTAACACCTTTTTTTGCATCACTATGTGCAACATCAAGCCCAAGTCTGTGGTACTCATAAGAACATTTTCTCATTCCTTTGAATTGAACATTAAGAATGTTTTCAATTATCCAATACCTGTTTTTTGAACCTTTTTCTCCTGAACCCCAGCCTTTTTGACCAGATGCTTGAGCTAAACCTACAATCTCCTGAGCTTTTAACAGATACTTTGTTCCTCCTTCCAAAGAATAGGTGTCGTAATCCTTCCCGATGATATAGTAGGCATAAAACGCTAATACCGCAGAAAGATTATCTGTATAGGCTCCTTTAGTAAAAACTAAGGGTGCATTTAATTGAAAAGTGAAATTGAAATCACCATCCAACGTATTAACAACAGTTGAAGTATAATTGGTTTTATAAACTGGCCTTCGAGAATTAACCTGAATTTTGGCTTCGAATGCATTCCCAGATTTATTATTGATTGTGATTAGTAAACTTGATTCTATTTTTTCGTGTTCTTTAAAAACATCATCCGTCCATTTGGTATTATTCATTAGATTATACACCGTTTTCTTGAGTTGTTCAAAAATTTGAGTGTTCTCAGGATCATTTTTTAAGGTAGGTGCCAATATATCTACCTGGCATCTGAGCTCTTGCGCATTCGAGGCAAAACCATAAATCAATAAAAGGGCAACAAGGATTATTTTTTTCATGTAAGCTTTAATTCTTTGGAAAGATGCAGCAAAATATCTTCTGCTACTTTTTGCTTTGATTTTAACTCAAATTTAGTCAAATTATTGTTTTTATCAATGATTGTTATTTTATTCGAATCTCCAGCAAACCCCGCTCCCTTATCTTGCAATGAATTGAGAACAATGAAGTCTAAGTTTTTTTTCTTTATTTTTTTCTTGGCATTTGCTTCTTCATCATTTGTTTCCAAAGCAAAACCTATCAAAAATTGGTTATTCTTATTTTCTCCCAAATAAGCCAAAATATCTTGAGTACGCTTGAGTTTAATACTCAAATCATCCTCTTTTTTCTTTAATTTAATATTCGAAACAGAAATAGGAGTGTAATCCGCAACCGCAGCAGCCATTATCACTACATCAATTGAATCGTATTGAGAAGAAATTGCATTGAACATTTCTTCGGCTGAAGTAACATCAATTCTTTTTATATATTTATTAGGAGTTGCCAAGGATACTGGACCAGAAACTAAAGTAACTTCAGCTCCCATTTCATAGGCTTTATTTGCTATGGCAAAACCCATTTTTCCCGATGATCGATTCCCTATAAAACGAACTGGATCAATTGCTTCGTGAGTTGGTCCTGCAGAAACTAAAATTCTCTTTCCTAATAACGGTTGATTAGATTTTAAGGAATTATTAATAAACTCAATAATGTGCTCAGGTTCAGCAAGTCTTCCTTCTCCCTCCAATCCACTTGCCAATTCTCCACTTTCAGGATAGATAATTGTATTTCCAAATTCCACTAACTTCGCCAAATTATATTTCGTAGATGGGTGTTTATACATATCCAAATCCATTGCAGGAGCTATATAAACTGGACATTTAGCAGAAAGATAAACCGCCATCATGAAGTTATCAGCTTCTCCATTTCCCATTTTTGACAATGAATTTGCTGTGGCTGGGGCAACAATAATTAAATCAGCCCATAAGCCTAAATCAACGTGATTATTCCATGTTCCTTTTTCTTTACTTGAAGTAAAGTCCGAGAACACAGGATTTTTGGATAATGTGGATAACGTAAGTGGAGAAATAAAATCAATAGCTGATTTTGTCATAACTACTTTTACATTTGCTCCTTCTTTGATAAGCAAACGAGTAATAAGCGCAGACTTATAGGCGGCAATACTTCCAGTAACTGCCAAGACTACGTTCTTACTTTTCAACATGGTATTTGTGGGTTATGCTTCTTCCTTTTGCTTTTCTATTTTCTTAACTTTATCATTAAGAAACTCTTCCATTGCAATAGCAACAGGTTTTGGAAGCTTTTCGTAAAATTTTGAAATTTCAATTTGCTCTCTATTTTCAAAAATTTCTTCTAAATTATCACTTGGTAATGCAAAAGATTCTAACTTTTGAGATAATTCTTCTTTTAACTCAACAGTAACTTGGTCAGCTCGTTTCCCAATAATATTAAGAGCTTCGTAAATATTCCCAGAAATAACTTCTAATTCAGCAGTATTTCTTGTAATTGTATCTTTTTCAGCTGTTGTGTGTTTGTAATTCATTTTAGTTGCTTTTGAATAAATTTAATTCCTTTTGAGATTTTGTATAAATGGATTCAAGCTCCTTTAATTTATTACTCTGTGGGAAATTGTCCACAAATTTAGTATAAGATTTAATAGTTTCCTCAAATCTCTCTGTTTTTTTTGCACTAACACTGTTTGAAGCTAATTTATAATTTGATTTTACAATCAAAAAAAGCACTTCTTCTCTCAACTTTGTATCTGGATATTCCTTTAACATATTAGTAAAAGCTACTGATGCTGCATTATATTCCTCCATTTTATAATACAACTTAGCACTTTCATAAGCTTTAACCTCCAATTTTCCTCTCAAATCACGAATGATGGTATTGCACGTGTCTTTTTTGGTAGTATTCGGGTATCTGTTTAAAAAAGCCTGTAAACCGTTTATAGCCCCTAAGGTAAAGGATTGATCCAAAGATGATTTTGGAGAATCATTTACTTTGCAGTAAGCGCTCATAAAAGCAGCTTCCTCCGAATGTTCACTAAGTGGATAAGTAATTTGAAAGCTATTAAAATAATAGCCTGCCAAAGCATATTCTTGGATATTGTAGTGGCTGTAACATAAGTAATAGTAGGCCTTCTCCCCTTTTTCTGATAATTTAGAGTAAATGGATATTACATCTTCCAATAATGGAATAGCTTTTAAGAATTTCTTTTTCTTATACATCTTCACGGCCATGTCGTACTTTTTATCATAATCGTCTCCTTTAAGAACCTGCTCATACTCAGAACACGATGCCAAAAGAAGAAAACCAAAAAAGATTAAAAAAGTGCGTTTAATCAACTTCATAAATTATTTATTGAAAATTTTAACAAATATAGCATCTATTTATAGTTAACGGATTGGTTTTAACTTTTTTTAACCTGAAAACATAAACTCATTGGTTATCATCAGCTTTTAAGGAAAGTTTCATTATATAACCAAATATGAAGCCTCCTATTAACCAAAAAGGAATTGAAATAAGAATACTTTTTAATGAAAATGATTCTTTAAATACTAAAGGATCTAAAATCTCACAAAAGACCACCATAAATCCACCCCAAATAAAACCTATAATTATGACTCCTTTATTTTTCATTATTTTCTTTTCTTTCATTATTATGAATGATATTTAATAAATACTAAAAGTTGGTTTATATTATTAGTACTAATATACTATTTTTGAACTTCAAATGAAAATATGGCATTTATACTCAACGTAGAAACAGCTACCAAGGTTTGTTCAATAGCTCTTGGGAAAGATGGCGAATTATTAGACTTTATTGATATTAAAGAAGATAATTATTCTCATTCAGAAAAATTGAATTTGTCGATAATTGAATTATTGGAAAAGAATAAGTTAACATTTAATGAGTTGGATGCCATTGCAGTGAGCATGGGACCAGGTTCTTATACAGGATTGAGAATTGGGACTTCTACAGCCAAAGGTTTTTGTTACGGAAAAGACATTCCTTTAATAGCGGTAAATACATTAGAAGCTCTTTGTTATCAAGTTAACATTGACGAGGGATTAAAGATTCCGTTAATTGACGCCCGAAGAATGGAAGTGTTTGGTGGAGTATATTCTCCAGAAAATAAAATAGTTGAAGAAAATTTCAATTTAGTGATTGATGAAAATTCCTTCTCTGAGATTAATGAAAAAAAATACTTGTTTGGTAATGGAGCTGATAAATTGAAAGAAATACTAAAAGAGAACGAAACAGTTGAATTTATTGATGATATCTTCTGTACAGCAAGAGGAATGGTAGAAATAAGTGAACGAAAGTTTAACGATCAAGAATTTGAAGATGTAGCTTATTTTGAACCCAACTATGGCAAGGAATTTTATACGGTGACTTCTAAGAAGTAAATAAAGTACTTAAAATGACTAAAGTGAGCTAAAGTTAAAAATGAAGACAATGGATAATAAAGAATTTGGAATTGAACTTGAAAAAAGGACTCTAAAGTTTGCTATAAATGTTTTAAAATTATCTGGAAAGCTTCCAAATTCTCAAGAAGGAAAAGTAATTAGAAATCAAATTTCAAAATCAGGAACAAGTATTGGGGCCAATTATAGAGAAGCAAATAGATCAAGGAGTAAAGCTGATTTCAAGAACAAAATAAGAATAAGTGAAGCTGAAGCAAGTGAAACAATATACTGGCTTAAAGTAATAAAAGAATTGTCTTGGGTTAGTAATGATAATATAGAATTAATAGAAAAAGAATGCAGTGAATTATTAGCAATATCACTTCTATTAGTCACAAACTAAGAAAATAATTTTAGTGTTAAATACTTTAGTCACTTTAGTTCACTTTTAACTCAAGACACTTTAAAAAAAATGATAGATTACAAAAAATACACCTTAAAAAACGGACTGCGATTATTGGTCCATCAAGATACCTCCACTCCTATTGTTTCAATCAATACAGTTTATGATGTGGGTGCAAAAGATGAAGATGAAAACCGAACTGGATTTGCTCATCTATTTGAACATTTGATGTTTGGTGGATCTGTGAATATTCCTGAATTTGATTCTCCGCTCCAAACTGTTGGAGGACAAAACAATGCTTTTACAAGCAATGATATAACTAATTATTACATCACTTTACCCAAACAGAATATTGAAACTGGATTGTGGCTTGAAAGCGATAGAATGTTGAGTTTGGCTTTTACACCTGAAAGCCTTGAAGTCCAAAGAAGTGTTGTGATTGAGGAATTTAAGCAACGGTACTTAAATCAACCTTATGGAGACGTTTGGTTGTTATTCAGACCTCTAATTTATAAAACTCATCCTTACAAATGGGCAACCATCGGTAAGGAAATCAACCACATTGAAGAAGCTACCATGGAAGATGTGAAAGCTTTCTTTCACAAGCATTATACCCCACGAAACGCAATATTAAGCATCGCTGGGGATGTAAATCCAGATGAGATTTATGAATTAGTTGAAAAATGGTATTCGGATATTCCAGCTGGTAATAAATACGATAGAAATCTACCCAAAGAAAAACCTCAGACAGAAGCTCGATTCCTTGAGGTTAAAAGAAATGTTCCGCAAAATGCTATTTACAAAGCTTGGCATATTTGCGACAGACTCCACCCCGATTATTATGCCTATGATTTGCTTTCAGATGTATTGAGTAGAGGGAATTCTTCTCGATTATACCAAGAGCTGGTGAAAGGCAAAGCACTTTTTACCGAAATTGGTGCGTATCAAATGGGAAGCATGGAAGACGGTCTTTTTGTAATATCTGGAAAAGTAAAAAACGGAGTCGACATGAAAATTGCCGATGAAGCTATTCAAGATTGCCTGGAAGAAATAAAAACAGCTTTAGTGGATGATAATGAATTGATTAAAGTAAAAAACAAAGTTGAATCTACCGATACTTTTACCCACATGAACGCTTTGAATAAGGCGATGCGTGTTGGTTACTTTGAATTATTAGGAGATGCAAATCTCTGTAATCAAGAAATGAAAAGCTATGAAAAAGTAACGAGTGAAGACTTGAGAAAAGTAGCCAACAAATCCTTGATCCCAACTAATTGTTCCACTTTATATTACCTTTCTGACTCAAACTAACATGACTGTATTAAACCGAAAAATAGCACCCGATTTTAAAGAAATAGATTCTATTAATTTTACTTTACCTGAAGTGAAAAAACTGGATAACGGAATTCCGTTTATCCAATACAACTTGGGGTCTCAAGATTTGATAAAAATCGATATTGTATTCGATGGAGGAACAAAATATCAAGAAAAACCGTTGGTGGC
Organism: Flavobacteriales bacterium; assembly: GCA_049609665.1. GTDB lineage: Bacteria > Bacteroidota > Bacteroidia > Flavobacteriales_D > CAJJDF01 > CAJJDF01. Next base: position 6,344 of record JBMYYT010000091.1, read on the forward strand.
TGAGTTTACTAACTCCATGCTACGAGAAGGAACCAAGAACTATTCTTCTCTGGAAATAGCAAACAAAGTAGATTATTATGGAGCTTTTCTTGAAACCGATCTCAATGCGGATTTTGCAACAATTAGTCTGTATACATTGAATAAATATTCAAAAGAGGTTTTACCAATCTTATATGAAATCCTAACTGAAGTAAATTTCCCCGAAGCTGAATTTAATAAGCAGGTTAAAATCAAAAAACAACGGTATTTAATCAATCAGGAAAAAGTGGAAACTATTGCTTCAAAAGCATTTTCAAAGATTGTTTTCAAAGGAACAGCTTATGAGAGCAAAACAACCATTGAGTCTTTCGATAATATTACTGTTGAAGATTGTAAAAAATTCTATCAAGAAAGATACAACCTAAAAGAAGCCAATATCTTTGTTGCAGGCAAATTGGACAATTCTATTTTTAATTTGATAAATGATTCATTTGGAAAACTCTCAATTAATGATATCATTCCAGCTTTTAACTTTGGTAAAGTGAATCAAAAATCTGAATTTCAATATGTTGACAAACCTGATGCTATCCAATCTTCCCTGAGGATTGGTAAACCTTTAGTAAAAATCAATCATCCTGACTTCAACAAACTACAAGTACTAAACACTATTTTTGGTGGATATTTTGGTTCAAGATTGATGGCGAATATTCGTGAAGATAAAGGATATACCTACGGTATCGGCTCGGTCATGATGAACCGAATGGATATGGGAAATCTAATCATTTATACCGAAGTGGGAAAAGAAGTCACTCAACCTGCTTTGAACGAAATAAGAAAGGAAATAACTACGTTACAAACAGTAAAACCTTCTGAAGAAGAACTTTATAAAGTTAAAAACTACATGTTGGGTTCGCTTCTTCAAAATACAGACGGAGCTTTCGATATGTTGAGTAGATACAAAACCCTTTATTACCATAATCTACCGAATAATTATTATCAGCAATATATCAAGGAAATAAATTCGACAACTGCCGAAGAAATTCTTAAATTGGCTCAAACTTATTACAATGACTTGACCTTTGTGGTAGCAGGAAGTCAAAAAGTAGATTAAAACTATGATTAAAAAAACGATACTATTCATTTTGTTTATCAGTTTTTCTGTGAGTTATTCTCAGAAAAGCAAAACCACTTTTGGTATCCAATACAAACCTATTCTGCCTGTCAAATTATTAAATGTAAGTGATTTAATTATTGACGAGAATGGATTTGACGCAACCATCTCTCCTATTTTAGGTCATAATTTTGGTGGATTAATCCGATGGGAATTCACCGAGAAACTATCAATGGAATCAGGATTAAGTTATATCCGTAGAAACTTTAGGATGGATGCTACCTTGGATGATACTTTAAAAGGTTCCTTGGAATATGGAGTGGTCAATTATGAAATTCCTTTCCAAGCCTTATTCTATGTGCGATTGGGCAAAAGATATTTTATGAACGTAGCTTCGGGGTTTTCAATGAATTTTAGAGCTTCAGATGTGGGAAGTAGCACAGAAAATCGAAATTTCGCTCAAATTACATTAGTTCAACACATTAACTTAGCTTACATTGCCAATATTGGATTTGAATACCGAACCAAAGAATCCGGTTATTTCTATTTAGGCGCTTCACTTACCACGCTGTTAAGACCTTTGGGTAGAATTGAAATTCGTAGTTTGGACGATAATAATTTTAAAAATGTCTTTGGAGAATTAAGTGGAAACTACATTTCTGTGGATTTGAGGTATTTTTTTAATGATAAGAAAGAAAAATAAAATGAAAAAGCTTGTATTTGCAACCAACAATCCCAATAAGTTAAAAGAGTTACAAGCTAAACTTCCCTCCTATGACATTATTTCGCTCAAAGAATTAGGAGTAACCGAAGACATTCCCGAAACAGGATTAACCTTAGAAGAAAACGCATTAATAAAAGCACGATATTTGGTTGATAAATTTAATATCGATTGTTTTGCAGACGATACTGGATTAGAAATTGAAGCATTAGATAACCGTCCAGGAATATACTCAGCTCGCTATGCAGGAGAGGATAAATCAGCTGAAAAGAACATGGAAAAAGTGTTAGCTGAATTAGCAGGAAAAGAAAACCGAAAAGCGAGATTCAGAACTGCAATTGCCCTCATCCAAAACGGAAAAGAAACTCTGATGGACGGAATTGTAGAAGGAAAAATAACCGAAACCAAAATTGGAGATGGTGGCTTTGGCTACGACCCAATTTTTGTTGCTAATGGATTCGATATCACTTTTGCTCAAATGGACATGGAAACCAAGAATCGTATAAGTCATAGAGGTTTGGCGGTTGATAAATTGGTGGAGGTTTTGAAGGGTTAGATTTTTCAGATGTTAAATAAAAGAAAATAGTACGAAGATTTAGATGAAAAAAAATATAATTATAGTTTTATCACTGATGATGTTTTTAATTAATTGTCAAAATGAAAATAAAACTGAGTTTGTTGATTCAAAACTTCTGTATATAAATGTTATTAATCCAAATCAAAGGATAATTAATCAATCAAGGTGTATTACAAGTCCTTTTTTAGGTGCAACTGTCATTCCAGACTACGAATACCGATGGATTTTGAAAGATTTTGAAAATAACTCTTTAAAAGTTATTGATACTTCAGATATTAATGTGAATGATTGGGTTGAATTCTGGGTAGCAGAATCAATTTGGTCAAGTGAAGACAAATCATATACTGAAAAAGAATTTTTTCGAGAATATTATGAAAAATGGACAAAAGAAGGTCGATTAAATTTTTCTGTAAAAAATTTAAAGAGCTTTAACAACATAGATTCTGCTTTAGTAAAAAACGAAAACAAATTGTTTAATAATATTTATTGTTAT
>JBMYYT010000092.1:0-9165 GCA_049609665.1 Flavobacteriales bacterium
TTTTAAAGAACCTGGGACCTTTTTTCTGATGGTTTAAAAAATTCAAAATCTTAATCTAATCTAGTAAAAAGATCAAAAGAAGAAAAAATAAAAAGAGAATAATAAATATTTGAAAAAAAAATTAAAAAATCTGAATTATCTAAGAATAATGTTGAGAAACTTCTCAAATTCAAATAAAGCAGAATTTAAAAATTTCAATAAATTTTTGAATAAAAATTTAATTTATGGGAAACAAGATTCGATATATGCAGAACATAGAGAAGCACTTAGAATTTCAGAGAAAATTGGATTTAAACGCGGTGAGGCAAGATCACTAATAAGGCTTGCTGATAAATTTAATATTCAATCAAAAACCGATTCTGCTTTAATTTTTTCATTAAAAGCAGTAAAAATTTTTGAAAATCTTTCTTTTAAAGAGGATTTAATTGAGGGATATTCAATGTTATCTACTCTATATTCTAAAACTAATGATTTTCAAAAATCTTTAGATATGAATCTCAAAACTATTGAGTTAATAAAAAACGATAAAGAGGAACTTTCTTATGCCAGACTTTATTTTTCTACCGCTAAAAGTTATGAGGGAGTGTTGGATTTTGATAATGCTTTAGTTTACTATAAAAAAGCCAAAGTATTAGCCTTAAAACATAATTTCAAAATTGGATCTGCTATTGCTGATGGAGCAATTGGACACATTTATAAAGCTCAAAAAAAATATGAGAAGGCATTACCATTACTTCTTAATACTCTTGAGTTCAGCAAGCAATCAGGTCATAATCAAACCATTGCATCTGCGCAGCTTGAGTTAGGCTCTGTGTATGCTAAGCTAAAAAAATACGAAGAATCAATCTATTACTATGAAGAATCAATTAAAGGATTTGAAAAATTAGATAATTATGGGTTACTTAAAATGTTACATAATGATTTGGCTACTTCTTATGAAAACAAAGGAGAGTTGGAAAACGCAATTTTAAACTATAAAATATCTGCGGGATATGCAGATACACTCAATAAAAAAGAAAAATTGGATGTGGTTTCTGAACTTCAAACCAAATACGAAACAGAGAAAATAACTCAAGAAAAAGAATTAGCTGAAGCTAATGGACTAATTGCAGACGAAAAAGCGGCATACAGTCGTAAAATGAGTATTGGCGCTCTTATTTTTGCTGGAGTTACTGGCTTATTGTTGTTATTTATATTCAATAGATTAAAAGTCATTAGAAAGCAAAAAAGAGAATTGGACAAAGCCTACGAAATGCTCGAGGAAAGTAAGAGATACGAATTAGCAGCTTCAAATTTGAAAGCATTAAAATCACAAATGAATCCCCATTTCATATTCAATTCTTTGAACTCAATTCAGGATTTAATTTTACAAGAAGACACCGAAACTTCCTACGATTATATAGTACTGTTTGCTGAGTTGGTAAGAAATACTTTGACGTACTCCAACAATGAATTCATTCCATTCAATAAAGAAATAGATTTTCTGTCAGTTTATCTTAAGCTGGAACAATTAAGGTTTGGAGATGAATTTAAGTTTAATATTGAAACCAATGGAATTGATGGAATCAAAGTTCCCTCACTAATTGTACAACCTTTCTTAGAGAACTCTTTAAAACATGGTTTAATGCATAAAGAAGGTCAAAAGAAGCTTTCTCTTGAGTTTAAATTAGACAAAGAATTAACTTGTATTATTACGGATAATGGAGTGGGAAGAACCGAATCTGCTCGAATTCAAGAACGTAGAGGAAACAAAACACATGAGTCTTTTGCAATGGGAGCAATTGAAAAAAGATTAGAACTCCTAAGTGAACGATTCGATGGAAATTTTAGTTTTGAAATAGAGGATTTATATCAATATGATATTGCTAAAGGAACAAAAATAAGTGTTAAGATCCCTTTTGAAGATGAGTTTTAAAATAGCAAATGAGTGAACCACAATTTTTTTTACTAACTTTATTAAAATTAATTATGTTTCACTAAAATGAAAACTTCATTCTTACATAGAATAACCTGCCTGTTTTTGGTGTTGTTTATGTTTCTTTCCTCAACGGGGATAAGTTTGAATATTCATTATTGCGGAGATGAAATAGCAGATTTTTCTCTTTTTAGTTTGCCAGTAGGATGTAGTTGCAGCAAGGATTCTGACAAATATTCTGGCTTCATGACTTTCGACAAGAAAGGATGTTGTTCTTTTGATCAGTTTAAGTTAGATACATCGGATGAATATCGATTTTCGCAATTTGATAATGAAAATTCCATTTCTCTTGATTTACATTTCGCTTCGATAGAGGTCAAAATTTTTATTGAAAATTCAATTTCCAAACCTTTCTTAATTATTTTTCCTCCGCCTGAAATTGCGGAGAATCCTATTTATATTAAGAACGAGTGCTTCTTGATTTGATTTTTATTTATTCCCTCGTTTTTAATAAGAACAAAGAAATAATTTAAATTCTGGTAATACAATGCCAATAAAAATCAAAAAATGAAAAATATACTATTACTATCCAGTTTGTTGCTATGGGCAACAATCTCAGTTTCACAAACAAAATTAAGTTTAAAAATAAATCACAAGTTAGGATCAAATGCTTTTGCATTAAACGATACTGTTTATAATAATTTAGGAAATAAGTTTAACATCACTCGATTAGAGTACTATTTGACTGTAGTTTCCATAACTCATGATGGAGGTACTGTGACTCCAATAGATAAAGTATTACTGGTAAATGCTAACAATACACTTTTAGATTCATTGACTTCGTTAAATATTACAACTTTGGAAAAAGTTACTTTAGCTGTTGGTGTTCATTCCTCATTAAATCACTTGGACCCTTCTTTATATGCTTCGTCTCATCCATTAGCTCCAAAATCACCAAGTATGCATTGGGGATGGACTCCTGGGTATAGATTTGTGGCAATGGAAGGAGAGTCTTTTTCAATTACTCCAAAAAGAGTTTATGAATTGCATTCTTTGGGTGATGCAAACTATTTTTATACCACAATTTCTACTGCTGGAGTAACGACTGCTGGAGAAAAAACAATTGAATTAAATGCTGACTACTTAGAGGCTTTAAAAGATTTAGATGTAAGTAATGGACCTTTAGTTCACGGAGATTACAAGGATAATGTTAAGCACTTGGATAACTTTAGAGATCATGTTTTTACCTCGATTGAAGGAAATGCTTCTGTAGGATTAAAACAAATTAAAAAAGAGGTGCTGCAACTTTCTGTTTCACCAAACCCTGCTAAATCAGGTGAAGATGTAAAAATTGAATTGAGCAAAGAATTGCAAAATGCTATTTTGTATATTACTGATATCAAAGGTAGTGAGATTTCTCAACAAAAAATCACCTCCAAAAAAGTTGTGCTAAGTAATTTGAAAAGAGGAAATTACATTTGTACAATAAAAAGTGAAGGGGCTATCTTAGCGACTAAGAAGTTAATTGTAATCGATTAAACCTTTGAGCTTATGTGGAACTATAAAATTAGTATTACAGCTATAGCAATCATTGCTATCCTGTATTTTGTTTCTTGTAAAAAAGAAACCGATGCGCCATACAGTTTAACTTATAATCCAACTGAATATCCATTGGATTATAGAGGTTTAACTCCACCAGTAATACCTGTGGATAATCCATTGACCGTTCAAGGAGTGCAATTAGGAAGAATGCTTTTCTATGACAAACGATTATCTGGAGACGGGACAATGTCTTGCAGTTCGTGTCACTCTCAAGCTACAGGTTTTTCTGATACCAATAGATTTTCAATAGGAATATTGGGACTTCCTGGAGGGAGACAAGCTATGGCAACAACCAATATGCTTTGGAACTCAAATAAATTTTTCTGGGATGGAAGAGCCAATTTGTTGAGAGATCAATCGTTAATGCCAATTGAAGATTCTTTGGAAATGCATGAAACCTTGCCCAATGTGGTTGAAAAACTTCAAAGTTCGGAGATTTATCCTATTCAGTTTTTCACTGCTTTTGGTTCTTCGATTATTACAACTGAAAACATTTCTAAAGCCTTGGAGCAGTTTATGAATTCTATTGTAACCAATAACAGCAGGTTTGATAAAGAAGAGAGGGGTGAAGTGACTTTTACTCCTTCTGAGCGAAGAGGAAAGAAATTATTTTTCACAGAATATAATGCCTTTTTTCCGGACTCTTCGGGTGCAGATTGCGCACATTGTCATTCTGGAGCAAACTTTGAAAATGACCGATACATGAACAATGGATTGGATTCTGATGCAGATATGAATGACTTGGGAAGAATGGGAGTTACTGGAAATCCAATGGGAAAAGGAAAATTTAAAGTTACTTCATTAAGAAACATTGAATTAACTCCTCCTTACATGCACGATGGAAGTTTAAATTCCTTGTTAGAAGTAGTAGAGCACTACAATTCAGGAGGTAAGAACCATATCAATAAAGATTCTTTGATAAAACCACTCAATTTATCTTACTCTGAAAAATTGAAGTTAGTACGGTTTTTAAAAACATTAACAGACGAGAATTACAAACCATAGAAAAATCTTAAGTCATCTTCCTTTCTTCAAAATCTGCTTTTATTTCTTTCATTACCTTCTTGGTCAGGTTTTTGGCGATTCTTCCAGAAAATAATTTAACTCCACTTCTTAGCAAAAATCCATTAATTAAATTCCCTGACTCAAGCTTAGTCATCGTTTTAATCCGTTTAGTGATTAAGGGTTCAAGCTTGTTTAAATAAGACTCGTTTAATTTTGGAAATTCTTTATAGTAATACTTGAAAGGATTTGTGTTACCATTCTCTTTATCAGCAATATAATTCATATCAGGAATTATAGGGATGTAGATTTTTCCATTTTCGTTTCGAGGTTCAAAACCATAAAAATCTACAGCTTCAGGAGTGATGTCTTTGAATAAATAATGCGGATTAGCTTTGTCATATTCCAAAGAGAAAAAACTACGAATAATATTCTTGGCATTGTCTCTTCCTAAGAAGAAATCGTGCATCCTAAACTCAATATCAAAAAAACCTCCAAAACCTCCCAATCCACCGCAGGCAAGGGGAGGGTGGTCTGTTAATTTTCCGGTTTTCTTTCTTTTGGCAGGGAATCCCATTACTTTATAGCTATCCACAAAAAAACTATCGCCCCGTTTTACTTTTACTTGTTCTCTGAAAGTAGAGTAGAGAGCAGGGATAATTTTCATTACAGTCTTCTGAAAATCTGATTTTTTCTTTACTTCTCGGTTTTCAAAATCATAAAAATTTGGAAACGGATCAATCATCAATGTCCCAAACTGTGGGTGTTTGGTGTTGCTTTCTCCGTGTTTCTCTATCAATATTCTTTCTACTTCTTGGAAAGGCTCGTTATTGATAGTTCCTCCATCAATATTAGTAAAATCAAAATGCAATTCCTCCTGTTTTACCTCAATCGTGCATTGTTCATTCTGCTCAATTTCTCTCCCCAAATTTCGCTTAATGTTATTCTCAATGTACGGCTTTGTAAATTCTCCTTTAAAATGTTGTGGTTTTAATCCCAAAGGAAAGGCACCAGTACCTTTCGTACATTTTTTAAGGAATTCATTCTTTCCAATTTCAGGCGAAAAATCCAGAAACTCATCGGCATCACATTCCTCATAATCCTTTTTGAAATGAGCAATTATCATGTGCTCATACATGCGGTGCGAGGGGATTGCATCCAAATGCTGAGATTTATATTGATTAAAAATAATTTCAAATGGAATTCCTTTCAAACTACACAAAGTCACCAAAACCCTTAAATCCTTGGCTATAAAATTAGGTTCAAAATCGTTTTCTTTTTGATTAAAAGCCTCAAACACTTTATCTGCAATGGCATCAATAGGAGCGAAGTTGAGCAAAGATTGGGTTGCTTCCGTCAAATCATCATTGGAAAGCATTTTTTCAAAAGTAGTTTTCCCGTTCTCCTCATCATCCAACAATACCCAGCTGTCATAGAGCAAATTACCCGTTTTGGAATACGATTTTTCTTTCACAGGAATATGTTTGTTGTAGGTGGACAAAGCACTAATTACACTCACCATTCCACCAGCCGAAGCTCCACCCATAGCTTCAATTAACACATTGTGCATTGGAATTCGAGAATCATACAATTCTGTTTCTTCATTGGCTCTATTCTCTGCTTTTTTATCCTCCCAAGCTTGCAAAGCTTCCAGCAAATAATCCATAAACCCAGCTGTGTAAGCCCCAGCCGAAACAGCTCCAGCCATAGTAATTCCAATATGAAAAGTAGGGGAGTCGGGCATAGTTTTTTGTTTTGGTTGAGCATAAATTTAATGAAATATCTTGTTACTTTAAAAACAAATTGTGCTATCGGAAGATGAAAAGAAAAATAATAAGTTATCGTTAAAACCTAACACGTGTCATCCTGAATTTATTTCAGGACCTCACAGAGAATATTACATATTTGTTACTCACATAAGATTTCAATGAATAGAGATACTGAAACGAGTTCAGCATGACAAATGAAGATTAAACCTTCCCATTTGTCATTCCTTTGAAGAAAGGAATCTATATCACGAGAATATTCCACGATTGTTACTCACGCAATATTTCAATGAATAGAGATACTGAAACAAGTTCAGCATGACTGATATAGAAAAAATACCACCCCATTTGTCATTCCCTCGAAGGAGGGAATCTTAAAACGAGTATCAACACTTATTCGCTAAGAAACAGGAGTCATTTATCGATTTGTTTTTTGCAAATATATAAGGCGACATAATTTGAAATTCATCCGAATCTTACCAAAAAATGAGGGTTTTATGTCAATCTGATAAAAATCATAATTGCTAAAAAGGGCATTTCGATGGATTAAATTCTGGTATAGAAGCTTAATGTAAGCTGGGAGATTAGTTCTTTTTACTATTGCTTTATTTAAAATAGAAAAATAGTTAGCAGTTTTAGCCGATACGCTTATTTGAGAAAAAGCAAGTGCATTTGTAGAAACATACTTGTAATAATTCATCCTCATTTTGGTGGAGGTGCTGTCTATATGTTGCCTAAAATAAACAAAAGACTCATTAATGTATTTAACTTGACCCAAGTCTAAAATAACGAGCGTAAGAATGTAATCAAAATACAAGTTTTTTATATCTGTTATGTTGGACAAGCTCTTCTTGATCGAAGGAATTTGATTGCTTCTAATCAAAATGGTGTGTCCAGCAACAATATTTCGCAATGCTAACTCAATAGGCGAAGAGTAATATGTTTTTATTTTGGAGGGATCTCTTTTTGTTTCAAAGTTAGTCTCACTCTGGATTTTATCGTACAACAGATAGGAGTTTGAAAAGTTCATTAGGACAGTATCATCCTCAAGCATCAAATCAGCCAATTGAATTTCAATTTTGTTTTTTGCCCAGATATCATCTTGATCCGAAAAGAAAAGATAGTCAGATTTCACAAAGTCCAATCCATTTAGGAAATTATTGAAGTATCCTACGTTTTTTTTGTTTTGATGCAGTTCAATTCTCTTATCGTTTAACATCATCTTTTCAATGATCTCAACTGTTCTATCATTAGAAGAGTCATCTACGATGATTAGTTTAAAGTCTGTGTGAGTTTGATCTAAAATAGATTGGATTTGTAGCTCTATAAAATCTTCACCGTTGTAAGTACACATTAGGATATCAGCAAACATTTTATTTTTTTTTCGGTCAATTAATAATGTTATTTAGGATTGATTGGCAACAAAGATACGATATGTTCACTACTCATAAGTCTAAATTTACAATTCAAATTTCGAGACTTATTATCTATTTCTAATCGTATAGATTTTACAAATTAAAGTAGGTGGTTAAGTTGTGAAGGAATATTAGGAATGATGATTTTTCTGAAAATGAGATGAAGCATTTAAAGGAAATTACACGAGTTAGATTCTTAACCGTGAAAAACAATAGTTGATTTCTTTAACCAATCAAGTAGGCTTTTTTATCTTTGTAAACAGTATTGAAATTTAGATAAAATTAATATCCAATGATTAAAAAAATCTTCAATTCTCTATTTCAAAAAAAATAAAGAAATCTATAGGCGAAGATAGAGATCATTAACTTACCAAAAGGAAATAAAGCATTTAGATAAAGATAATTGCATAATTTAATTTGAAACCTATGCCATATAATGAAGCCGAAGTAAAGAGACTCCTTCAAGAAAGGGTAAAAGAGCTAAATTGCCTTTATGAAATCTCCAAAATTTGTCAAAATTTTGAATTGGATTTAAAAACTACTTTATCTAATATTGTTGATTCAATTCCTAAAGGTTGGCAATTTGAAAATCAATTAAGCGTGTTTCTTAATTTTGATGAACTTTCTATTGGTGAAAAACCAAAAAATACCACTGATATTGCTCAAGTAAACTTGGTAATAAATCAAATTAAGAGAGGAGAAATAGGTGTTTTTTATGATTCAAAGGAGAATGTTGAAATACTTGAAGAAGAGAGAAATTTGTTAGAAAAAATAGGGGATGAAACCTCAATTTTTATAGAAAGATTCGAGCAAAAAGAACTTGAAAAAGAGATAAATTCTAAATTGCTACAAGCCGATAGGCTATCAGTACTTGGTGAGTTAACGGCTGGCATTGCACATGAATTGAACACGCCACTTGGTAATATTTTGGGCTATGCGGAACTGATAAAAAAAACGGAGAAAGACCTCAAAAACAAAGGGGATGTACAGAAAATAATTACTTCGGCAATTAATGCTCGTGAGATTGTAAAAAAACTGATGTACTTTTCCTGTGAAATGCCTCAGCAGTTTCACATGATTGCTATTAACGACCAAATAAAAGAAAATATTGGATTACTGGATAAGCAGATTTGGGAAAACAACATTTCTTTAACACTTAATTTAGCTGAAAACCTACCCTTAATAAGACTGGATAAACTCCAATTTTCACAAATAGTATTTAATCTTACTTTAAACGCTATCAATGCAATGAGCGGCAAAGGGGAAATCACAATTAGTACATTTTTAGAAAAGAACACGTTGGTTTTTTCAATAAAAGACAATGGAAAAGGAATTGAAAAGGAAAATCTTATTAAAGTATTTCAACCATTTTTTACAACAAACAACAATGGAAAAGGCACGGGTCTGGGACTCTCTGTAGTTCATGGTTTAGTTCAAAATCACAGAGCAGAAATTACTGTTGACT